>JBKJYI010000362.1:0-2717 GCA_046715855.1 Phycisphaerae bacterium | reverse complement strand
ATCCTATGTTGACATGACCATGCGGTATTGCGAGGAGCATGGGATCAAGGACCGCACATTGCGCATGCCAGATTGATGCAATTACACATCGACCATTTTCGATAGCCAACACCGCTCCTTAGCAGTCGCGGTACTGATTTCACGCCATGATTTGGAAGAGCAGCCAGAGGCCTACGCCCACGGCAATCATGCCGATCACGATGGTGACCCAGAGTACGACGGCGGCGGCGAGGGCCTCACGCAGGTTGTCGATGCGGGTAACTTTGTAGACCACCGCGACGCTCAGGCAGAGCGGAAGCATGAGCAGAAAGCGCGAGAAGCCCGTCAGCTGGACGCCGACGGCCAGCAACGATTCGATCATGGGCTAAAGCTCCCGGGTGGCCCGCGTCGCCCTAGCCGAAAGCCGGCCCCGGCACGTTCGGCGCGAGCCATCGCGTCGAGCATGACCAGGATATTGAGCAAGCCGGCGACCCCGGTGTAATGCACGCCTATTTCTGATGACACCCATGAAGGCGGCGGTGATGCTTTATCGGTGCGCGAATCTGTGGTTGGAACATTCTCGCGTATTACATATGCGATTCCTGCGTTTGCGCCGGTGCAAAGTTGAGCCAGGAACCACAGCGAGCGTTCGCGCGGGTCTACGGTCCCGCGAACGCCGCCGATGGCTATTCCGGTCCAGAAGGTAAGAACGATTGCTGCCAGGCAGATGATCCCGCGGATGCGGTCACCGATAAAAATGTGTCCGAGGCCCGGAACGATCCAGCCGAGCAGACCGGCCGCCGCGGCGCGAAACATGGATGCGGGATCGGCTACCGAAAAGGCGGCGCCTTCAATGGGCTCAGGAGCATGGGCCATTTGGATCCCCGCAGCGGCCGCAACCGCCTGGACTGCCATCGATGGATTGCGCACCGCCCGGCGCGGAGGCAAACAAGCTGAATTTTTTGCGGACTTTCTTCGCTTTGCACTTTGGACACTGCATGGAGCCGGGCTCGTTCATGGACTTGGCGAAATGCTCATATTCATGGCCACACGACTCGCAACGATATTCGTAAATCGGCATTGCTTCCCTTTGTGGGCGGCGTCGTTTCCGCGCGAGGAAGAAGTATAAATGGAGCGGCGGGCGCGGGCAACGGCGCAAACTGCGGAACCAATTCCGCCAAGAAAACCTCGCGACTTGCGGCTCGGCGCGAGCTTCGCGCGTTGTTTTCCGATTGTTGGAATGGTCATGACTCACTAGACTCGGAGGCGTTGGGCGATTAGCTCAGTTGGTTAGAGCGCCTGCCTTACAAGCAGGAAGTCACAGGTTCGAGTCCTGTATCGCCCAGTTTTCCCGAACCTTCGTGCAGGGCTTCTGGAAATTCGCAATCGCCAACTGGCGATCGCCGCGCCTCTTTTTAACCTGGCAGTGCGGACACCTATTGGGGGGCGGACTCGCTGGTGATGATGTGATGGCCCCCAATCAAGCGCTGGCCGCAACGGTAGCAGAATTTGTGTTCGTCGGGGTACTGCTTGCGACATTGCCTGCATTCCTTGACGGCTTCGCGCTTTTGGTCGCCGCGCAAGGGGCCAGCTTCCAAAAGGATGCCGTAAAAACGATTGGGCGGGTCCATGTGACGAACCTGTCCGAAGTACCTGACCTTTTGGCCTTGGATCACCAGCACGATTTCGACCTTGTCGCCGGAAAGCAACCCGGCCATCTCGCCGGAAATCCCGATACCGCCATCGGAGATGTCCTGCACCACTCCTTCGAGCGCGACCCCGGATTCGCTGCGAATCATTGCGGTGACGCCGAGCATGGGCTGGCGTTGGGACGCTCGATGATCGACGGGCTTCGGTGACGAACCGGTTGGCGAGGGCCGGCGGGATCTTAAAAACATGGATGTCTCCTTGTTTTAATCTATCGACCGCAGGCATTGGCTTTTGGAGACGGCAGCGAAAGCGCTTTGCGTCCCCTAACTTTTCATTGGCCATAGCCGGGAGCGTCAGAATAATCGGACCATATCGACGTATGGAGCGAAATGCCTGCAGAGTCAGATGTTGAGTTCAAGGCGGGCGGCTTCGGACATGCGCTCCATGGACCAGGGAGGGTCCCAGACGACTTCGACTTTGGCCTCGGTGACGCCGTCGATGGCTTTGATTTTGCGCTCAACTTCAGGAGGGAGCGTGCCGGCGACCGGGCAGGCGGGCGAGGTGAGTGTCATTTTGATGTGGACCTTGCCCCCGGGCTGAACGTCGACGCCGTAAATGAGGCCTAGCTCGTAAATGTTGACAGGGACTTCGGGGTCGTAGCAGGTGCGAATGACCTCGATGATCGTTGACTCGAGAGCCTGCGCCTGAAGCTGTTCGACGGGAGATTCGATACCTGGTGTTTCGCTCATGTCTTATTCCGTGCTGACTGTTTCGGGTTTGTTGTCCAATGCGGATTTGACCGCGTGCCAGACGAGCGAGGCGCATTTTACGCGCGCGGGGTATTTTGAGACGCCGGAAAATACTTCAAGCTTGCCGAGCGGAACGTCTTCGCAGCTGGCGTGCTCGCCGGTGACGAGATCGTGGAAGCAGCGGAAAAGGGACTCGGCCTGTGCCAGCGTTTTGCCCTTAAGCGATTCGGTCATGAGCGATGCGGAGGCGGTTGAGATGGCGCAGCCCTTGCCTTCGAAGGCCACATCCGTGATCACGTCGGCGTTGAGGGTGACGTAGACGGTGACGCGGTCGCCGCA
>JBKJYI010000361.1:0-3026 GCA_046715855.1 Phycisphaerae bacterium | reverse complement strand
GCATTTCGAGTACTTTTTGCAAAGTCAACGCCCGAATCACGCTTGATCAGGGCCTAGAGCGATTCGTTCGCTTTGATCCTTACTTATCTGTCCTTATCATTGGGCCGGGGCATTCTTGCGCCCTAACGGAGAATCGATATGAGCGCGATTACGGATTTGCTGGGCGGGGAGGCGGAGGGGCTGCTTTCTTACAAGTGCAAGGGGATCGACAAGTCGATGCTGGCTTTGCCGGGGCCGGACTTCATCGACCGGGTGACGGTGAACACGGACCGGCCTATTCGGGTGATTCGGGCGCTGCAATCGATTTTCAACTTCGGGCGGCTGAAGGGCACCGGCTATCTGTCGATCCTGCCCGTCGATCAGGGGATCGAGCATAGCGCCGGAGCCTCGTTCGCGCCGAATCCGATTTACTTCGATCCGGAAAACATCGTGAAGCTGGCGATCGAAGGCGGGTGCAACGCGGTGGCCTCGACGGTTGGCGGGCTGGGGGCGGTGGCACGCAAGTATGCGCACAAGATCCCGTTCCTGGTGAAGATCAATCACAACGAACTGCTGACGTATCCGAACAAGTACGCCCAGATCATGTTCGGGAATGTGCGGCAGGCGTGGGAGATGGGGGCGATGGCCGTGGGGGCGACAATTTACTTCGGCTCGGAGGAGGCCGGGCGGCAGATTCAGGAGGTCAGCGAGGCGTTTCACGAGGCCCACGAGATGGGGATGGCGACGGTGCTGTGGTGCTATCTGCGGAACTCGGCGTTCAAGAAGGACGGGGTGGACTATCACGCGGCGGCGGATTTGACGAGCCAGGCGAATCATCTGGGGGTGACGATTCAGGCGGACATCATCAAGCAGAAGCAGGCGACGAATAATGGCGGGTTTGCGGCGCTGCCGAATTTCGCGAAGACCAGCAAGCTGGTGTACGACAAGCTGGCGCCGGATCATCCGATCGAGCTGACGCGGTATCAGGTGGCGGGGTGCTATATGGGCCGGATGGGGCTGATCAACTCCGGCGGCGAATCCGGCGGGGCCAGCGATTTTGCGGATGCGGCGCGGACGGCAGTGATTAATAAGCGGGCCGGGGGGACGGGGTTGATCTCCGGGCGGGAGGCGTTCCAGCGGCCGATGGAAGAGGGGATCAAGCTGCTGAACATAATCCAGGATGTTTACGCGGATAAGTCGATTACGGTGGCGTAGGCATTGACTGATTGTATATCAAATGCTATACTACGAATGAGTCCCTGGCGTTGCATTTACGCAGTGCCGGGTAGTTCGCAAGGGAGTGCGGACCGGCAGTGCTTGTGCGCTACCGGGTGACATGGAAGTAGGCAATGCCTAGTGAGCTGCTCTTATGTCCGATACTCCGTTCTCCGAAGTGCTCGAATTGCTGGAATCGCATGGCTGGGTATTGCAACGAACCTGGACGCCCTATTTCGTGTTCGTCCATCGGGATCATGACCTACCGTTGCTAATTCCGGTGCACGATAGGAAAGTTAGCGATGAATACGTCCAAAAGATCAAGCAAATCATCGGCGAAGAGTAAGCGCCCCGACCGGCCATTTGATCGAGCCATGATGGAGCGCGCCGAGAAGATCGTGGACGATTACCGCATAATTCTCGAACACAGCGACGAGCTTGGTTTTGTCGGCTCATCGATTGAGATTCCGACGGTGTTTGCCGACGGAAAATCGCCCGATGAGTGTGTGGTTGCAACGCGGGCGGCCTTGACGGTGGCTGTGGCTACGATGCTGGAGATGGGTCGGCGTCCCCCGATGGAGCGAGGCCAGCGGAACATTCAGATCAATGTGAGGCTGACGCCTGATGAAAAGCTCGCGCTGGAAGAGGCAGCGGCTCGTCTTGGCTTCAAGGGCATTTCGGATTACGTGCGGGCCGCGGCGCTGCGGCAATCAAACTCGGCGGCATGAGCGGGAGCGCCGAAAATTCCTCGTCTCGGGACGAGCGATTGACCGCGGGCAATAAACCTCGTCTGCCGTCTAACGGAATCTGGAACGCTCCGGATCATTACCGTGTATGCGAAGTAAGACTATGAAATTTGACGCATGCGAGGAATGCGGCGGCAAAGTGCGACAGAGGCGCGTGACTGTTGATTTGCGCCGGAAAGACCAGCTCTATGTTTTTGAGCATGTCCCTGTCGGCGTTTGTTCACAGTGCGGGCATCGTTACTACCCCGGACGGCTGCTGGAACAACTTGATGAGATTGCTCACCACGGAGTCAATGGCGCAAGACGTGTGACGGTGCCAACGATTGATTATGCAGAAGTCGGCTGACCATCCCGCATGCTGCTTGAAATCCGCGATCTCAGCATTTCCGTTCAATCACAAAATCAGCCTATTGAAGTTGTCGATCGTATTTCGCTTTCGATGCCGCGTGGGAAGGTAGTCGCGCTGGTTGGCGAGAGCGGGTGCGGGAAGAGTTTGACGGCGCTTTCAATTTTAAGGCTTCTGCCTAAGCCGGCGGTGAAGGTGACGGGAGGGAAGATCATCTGGAGAGGCAACAAGGCAAGGAAGCAACAAGGTATCGAGAAAGGAGTAGCCCTCACCCCGGCCCTCTTCCAAGGGGAGAGGGGGAGCGGAGTCGATCTGCTGAACCTATCCGATCGCGAAATGCGGGCGATGCGCGGGCGGGATATTGCGATGATTTTTCAGGAGCCCATGACGGCGCTGAATCCGGTTTTTTCGGTCGGCGAGCAGATAGCCGAGGTGCTCATTCTTCATCACGATAAGGGTAAGCGGGCGGCATGGGAGGGGGCGGCTGCGCTGCTGGAACATGTCGGCATCGCGGAGCCGCAGCGGCGAGTGCGGGACTATCCGCATCAACTTTCGGGGGGGATGAGGCAGCGGGTGCTCATCGCGATGGCCTTGGCTTGCGAGCCGGAATTGCTCATCGCCGATGAGCCGACGACCGCGCTGGATGTGACGATCCAGGCGCAGATCCTTGAACTGCTCAAGACGCTCCAGCGGACGCGCCAGATGGGCATCATGCTCATCACCCACGATCTGGGCGTCGT
>JBKJYI010000360.1:0-4821 GCA_046715855.1 Phycisphaerae bacterium | reverse complement strand
TATCCGGAGGTGGCGATTCTGGGGATGGGGCGGTCGAAGAAAGTCCCGGTCCTGCGGAACGGGCACCTGGCCGAGTCGCTGATGCTGCCACTGAATCTATCGTTCGATCATCGGGCGACGGACGGGGCAAACGCGGCGCGCTTTACCGGGGAGATCATGAGTTATCTCCAGAATCCTGCTAAATTCCTGCTCGATTAATGCCTACAAGCAAGAAAGCTTACGCGCTGTATCGACAAATTGGAGGCTTGCTTAGGCAGCATCCATTTCGGCCTTTCGCGATTGATTTAACGGGCGGCAAGCAGCTCATTGTGAGCGATCAATCCCTGGCTGCCATTCTCAAGAGCTATGTCTGCGTCGTATTTCGGAATACAAATCGCAAGGTTTTGGTCCCCTTTGAAAACATTGAACGCGTCGTAGTCCTCGGAGCAGATCATGGTCGTCGGTGAATTTACGCAGGAGACGGACCTTCTGGTGATTGGCGGGGGGCCGGGGGGATATCATGCGGCGTTTCGGGCTGCGCATCATGGGATTCAGACGACGATTCTGGAGTCGATGGCGGCACTGGGGGGGGTTTGTCTGCACCGCGGGTGCATTCCGTCCAAGACCTATCTGGCGATGGCCGAGACGCTACATCAGGCCAACGTTGCCGGGAATATGGGGATTGAATTTGGGATGCCGAAGCTGAATGTCGAGAAGATGCGGGCGTGGAAAAATGACGTGCTGAAGAAGCTGTCCGGCGGTCTGGACATGCAGGCCAAGAAGTACAAGGTTGATCGCATTCAGGGCGTGGGCCGGTTTGAGGATGGGAAGCACGTTTCGGTGGAGCACAGCGACGGGGCGAATTCCCATATTAAGTTCAAGCGTTGCATCATTGCTACGGGGTCGAAGGCGATTGAGCTTAAGGGGGTGCAAATTGATTCGCCGCGCGTATTCGGCTCGCGATTGGCGCTGGAGCTGGAGGATATTCCCAAGACGCTGCTGGTGTTGGGCGGTGGATATATCGGGTTGGAGCTTGGGCAGGTCTATGCGGCGTTTGGGTCGAAGGTGACGGTGGTGGAGATGCTGCCGGGGTTGATGGCCGGTTGCGATCGTGATCTGGCGCGGCCGCTATTGAAGCGGCTGGATGAGCAGTTTGAGCAGATTTGCCTGGAGACCAAAGTCGTCGGGATGAAGGAAGTCAAAGGCGGCGTCGAAGTCGCGTTCGAGGGGAAGCAGATTCCAAAGAGCACTACGTTCGACAAGGTGTTGGTGTCGGTGGGGCGGCGGCCTAATACGCGGGATTTGCAACTGGACAAGGCCGGTGTCGCGATTGACGAACGCGGTTTTGTCAAAGTCGATGCGGGCTTCAAGACTTCGGCGCAGCGGATTTATGCGATTGGCGACGTGATCGGCAACCCGATGTTGGCCCACAAGGCGATGCACGAGGGGACGGCGCTGGCGGATATACTGGCGGGGAAAAATGAAGTGTTCGAGCCGCGGGCAATTCCTGCCGTGGTGTTTACCGATCCGGCGATTGCGTGGGCGGGGCTTACCGAGGACGAAGCCAAGCAGAAGAAGATGGATATCGCGATGTATAAGATGCCTTGGTCGGCGTCGGGGCGCGCGGTTTCGATTGGTCGCACGGACGGAGTGACCAAGCTTATCGTTGACAAGAAGACGCAGCGCGTGCTGGGGGTGGGGATTACTGGCACGCACGCAGGGGAGATGATCGCGGAGGGCGTGCTGGCGATCGAGATGGGAGCGACAGCGTACGATCTGGCGAAGACGATTCACCCGCATCCGACGTTATCCGAGTCAATTTATGAGGCGGCGCTGGCAGCGGGCGAACGTTGAGTGACATGGTGATATGGTTACGTGGTAACGTGGCAATATGGTAATGTGGTAATTGAAAGGCAGTCCAAGATCATCTATTCAACATTCCATTCTTGTACCCTCTATCATTGCCATCGTCTGCTATGCGAATATCCTGCCGAATGATTTCTGCTTCGATGACGTTGCGATCGTTCGGGATAATCCAAAAATCCAATATGACAACCAATGGGGTGCGGTCTGGAAGACTGACTATTGGTCGCACACCGGCCAGGATGCGGCTTCACGTGACCTGCTCTATCGGCCTGTCACCCTGTCCCTGCTGCGGCTAACGCGGATCGTCGCAGGCAATCAGCCGGTTGCATTTCACATCGTCAGTCTTTTTTTGCACGCGCTTTGCACTTTGCTGGTTGCACTGCTGGTCCGCTCTGTGTTTCGCGCGGGCACTGCTCACAGAGCAGTGGCACCCATGGTAGCCGCAGCGATCTTTGCGGTGCTGCCCATTCACTCGGAAGCAGTGGCCAGCGTGGTTGGTCAGGCCGATTTATTGGCTACCGCAGGCACTATTGGCGCAATTCTGTGTCATTTGCGCCTGACCGGTGCCGTGGCTCGGCCTCAGGCAGCACTATGGATGGCTGCTTCGGCAGGTTGTGCTTTTTTGGCGATGGGAGCAAAGGAGAGCGGGATTTGCGTCGTACCGCTGGTGTGTCTGGCGGAATTGCTGGGGGTGACGACAAGGCATGCTTCCGCCGTCACCCTTGCCCCTCTCCCGGAGAGGGGTGGTCGTTCGTGGCTCCCGGTGATTTTTCGCTTGAGTCGGGCTTTGTACCTGCTCGTTCCCCTGGGGCTCTATCTCGCGTTGCGATACGACGCTCTGGGGGCGTTCTACCAGGGGCCGGCGCCAACAAAGACGGTCAATGTCCTGGTTGATGCACCGGCTTGGCAGCATCTCCTGGGTGTTCTGCAGGCGTGGGGAATGTATTGGAGCAAGACGGTTATTCCGCGAGAGTTGGCCATTGAGTATGCCATCAACGCCGTGCAGCTGCCGACGAGCATATTGCAGGCCCATGTACTGACAGGGTTTATCTGGATCGCCGCACTTCTGAATATCGCCGTTATTAGCTGGAGAAACGGGGCGCGAGCCAAGCCATTTTTGGTATTTGCGCTAATTATCAGCTACCTGCCAACCTCGAACCTTTTCGTGCTTATTCAGGTATTCTTTGCGGAACGCATCTGGTACCTGCCGTCCGTGTTTGTGGCCGGATTGTTCGCCATTTTTGGAGTCCGGCTGCTGGAGCGAAGAATCTGGAGGCGCGTGGGCGTCCTCCTCCTTTGCGCGATGATGGTGCGCTGCTGGGTTCGCAACAGCGAATGGAAGAACAATGGGACGCTTTTTGCTGCCGCGTATTTCGACCATCCGCAGTCGGTGATGGCGCGGCATTTGTATGGACAGTGGCTGACCCAACATGGCGAGATCGAACGGGGGATCGGGCTGATTCAGAAGGCGCTGGAGATTGATCTGGGATTCACCGATGCGCACCGCTCACTAGGCCACGCCTATTTGAAGGCGGGGCAGGTCGAAGATGCGCTGCGGCATTTGCAGATTGCCGACATGCAAGCGCCGGGGCATGCGCAAACGAAAGAGCAATTAAGCCAGGTTGCGGATCGACTGGAATCGGAAAGCAGACAAGAGCTTGAAGAGCTCAAAAAGGCTGCGCAGGCCAACCCAGAGGATTGGGAAAAACAACTTCTTTACGCACGGTTGCTCCGCTCGGTAGGCAAAACCAAGGAGTCGCTGCACCTGCTTCAAGAAAGTGCCGATCGATTCGGGGATAATCCAGAATGGGCCGCAGAGCTCGCGACCGGACTGGTACTCATGAATCGGCGCGATGACGCGATTGAAGCATATTGGCGCTCGCTGGAACTGGATCCCAAACACGCCCAGCGCAGTGTTGAGTTGGCTATGTTACTGCTTGAACGACGTTGTCCCGATGATCTCGATGATGCGGCGAGGCTGGTAAAGACAGCTATTGATTTGGCTCCTCAAAGCCCAAGCGTTCATGCGGCAAAAGCAGAGGTGCTCGCCTTGCAGGGAGATGTCCCGGGAGCGAGGGAGTCATTCCGCCGCGCGATTCAGTTGTCCCAGCCGGAAAGCAATCAATCGAGAATATTGCTTGAGCGACTCAACGCACTAGGGCAGTAGCCTCAGCCGCGATACTCGCACCGGGAATGGCAGGTTTCCGCGACGTTGACCTGGACGAGCAACGATAACGAGTTTTTCATTCGAAGCCAGATCCACCTTGCGAGGTTTTCGGCGGTGGGGTTTTCAAGACCCTCGATTTCATTGAGGTAGTGATGATCGAGTTGCTCATGCAGCGGCTCGAACGCGGCCTTCAAGTCGGCGAAGTCGAGAAGCCAGCCGCGCTGAGGATTAACATTTCCTTCGCAAATGAGCTCGACTTTAAAGCTGTGGCCGTGGAGGCGGGCGCACTTGTGTCCTTCGGGGACATTCGGGAGGCGGTGGGCCGCTTCGAATGAGAACTCGCGAGAGAGCCGGACCAACGTACTGGCGGGCGAAGAGCTTTTTTCTCTGTTGTGGTTTGTGTTATGGGCTTGCAGAGTCATAAGGCTCTCAACGAACGCGGCTTGGATGTCCCTTTGCCCTGCCTGGTTCCTCACTTTTTCGGTTTGATGCTTTCCAATTGGATGTCGTAGAAAAGCGTTGCGCCGGGAGGAACTTTCGCAGGCACTCCTTCGTTGCCGAAGCCCAGTTCAGGCGGGATGACAAAAATCATCCGGCCGCCCTCGCGCATCATTTGCAGGCCTTCGCGCAAACCCTTGATGGCGTTTTCGACCTTTAAGGCCAGAGGACCGGGCCCCAGGGTTTTGGAGCTATCGAATTCGACACCGTTAACCAAGGTGGCGAAGTAGCTGATTTCGACGGTATCGCCGCCAAGGGGGAAGTCTCCGATGCCGACTTTGCATTCGATGAATCGAAGGCCCGATCGTGTT
>JBKJYI010000359.1:0-7773 GCA_046715855.1 Phycisphaerae bacterium | reverse complement strand
GCTTACGCCTTTCGAATTCGTCGGAAAGTCGTCTTGGCCCCAACCAGAAGGAGGAGCGCAAGAACGACGATGCCCCATTCGCTGACCGTGGGAATGGAATTTGGATCGCAGGCATCGGCGTCCTCGTTGCAGGTAGTGTTCTCCGGGCAAGGAATGGTGCCGGGGACGCAACCCGAGGACGGATTGCAGGTTTCGGTTCCGTTGCAGAAGTCGCCGTCATTGCATTTAAGCGGCGTGCCGGGGACGCAGCCCGATGCCGGGATGCACGACTCGAAGCCGTTGCAGGCGTTGTTGTCATTGCAGACCAACGGAGTACCGGCAACGCAGTTGCGATTAACGCAGGTCTCGACACCGTTGCAGGCATTGTTGTCACTGCAATCGCCGCAGCTCCCGCCGCAGCCGTCATCGCCGCAGTCGGCCCCGGTGCAATCCGGGATGCAGGCACAGCCGACGTCAGCGCACTTGCCGTTTTCGGTCCAGAGCTTGTCAGCACCCGAGCAAGCGCCCGAGAGGACGTTGTCGGTGCAGCCCGCGTCGGCGCCGTTGGTGTCGCAGCAGGAACCCAGGTGCCCCTGGGCGCAGACAGCCTTCTTGTTGATTTCGATGTGGACCTGGCCAGCCCCGCTCGGAGGACGAATCTGCAGCAAATAGCAGTTATCGTCGGGGAGCGGGTTGTCGTGGCACGTGCAGGACTCCCAGTTAGGGGATTGGACATCGTTATAGCATGAAGCGCTTGGATCGCTTCCCACTCCAAAGGAACCGCAGGCCGCATCATTCGGATCACAGCAGTCGTCGTTGGCAGAGCCGGGGTCGCCAGGATCCGTGCAGCTACCCCAGTAGAAGATCCGCTGATCAGCGCCGGTCGAGCCGCAAAGCTCAACGGAGACGGCATCCGCGCCGTCCGGGGCTTCATAAATGAAGATGCCCCCGAACTGGGCATCGAACGGACCATAGAACGGGCCGTTGGCACCGTTTTCCAAGGTGCAAGGCTCATCCAGCGTGCAGATGCGGCTGCAAGTGCAGCCTTCAGGAGTTCCGACGGCGCCGCAGGTGTGGCCCGGGTTGCATCCGCCAACTCCCGGCTCGCACGTCTCGCATACGTTTTGGATAATTCCGTTGCCGCACAAGCATCCACAATCGTGATAGGACGACATGACTAGGTTGTCCACCCGGGCTTCCGAACCCGGATAGTTGTCGCCGAAAATGAGGAACTGCTCGAGTCTGGTGCCGGCATAGGTGCAGCCGGCATAGATCGGGGCGCCGCCGTACGAGTACGTGACGCTGGTGGGATTAGTGCACGGATTCATGGCCACCGTGTAGTTCTGATAGGCGCCCGTGGTGTCCCAGAAGGCGCCGGTGGGCACGAAGGCCAAGGCGGCCGCACCGCACAGGTTGTCAAGGACGTAGATGGACCCTGAATAGAAGAACAGGGCCGAGGTCGCCAGAAAACCCTGATTGTTGCTCTGGGGCTGGACGCGGTAGTCCATGCCGTTGGGGTTGCTGATCGACAGGTCGATGCTCACCGTGTTCGGAGCGGTCGGCCGCACCGGAACCGCGGCGTGCGCACTGTGCGGATAGCGAGCATCAACGCCCAGTCCGAAGTTCGTGATGTTGGTGCGGGTGGACGGGTCATGCGTCAGTCGCAGGTGCTGCGTGCCGCCCGCCGGGAAGGTGGTGGCGATGGTGGGGGTGATCAAGCTGGCATTGCCCGCCGCCGTATGACCGAAGCACGGAGGGTTCTGCGTTGTGGAGTTGCAACCGGCGGGGAATACGCCCGTTGGGCTGTGGGCAATGTAGCCGGTGGTGTTGTAGCCGCCCGGAGCTCCGGTAGCTTCAAAGCCCGTGGTGTAATTAAAACCATGGCTGGCGGTGGCCGTGGAGCCGAGTGCCGTGACCCCTTCAGCATCGGGGCTGACCTTGCGGGGCATCGGGCGAGCCGCGATGGCTGCCGTGGCAAGACCCGCTACCGCGAGACCTGCTGCGAGTTTATAAACTGCCTTCATTTTCCATTCCTCCAAAATTGGATGTGCACAAGGTGACGAAAAGCCACCCATGCCATTTTTTCTTAGCTGTTGCCCAATCCGAAACATTCGGCGGGCCTGAGTACGATTACGAAATTCGAAACGATTGCGACGGTCCAACAACTTCAAAAACGGTTCGACTTTTGGTGCCTTGTACGAAACAAAGTCGGACGTCGCACAGTGCGAGCGATTCAGGTGGGTTTACTTAGGAAGGGGGAGCGCGGGGCTGCGAAACGCACAGCACGCGCGAGGGAATAAACGGAGCATCCAGCGAAATCAGGCGGCCCATCAGGCCGCTGGCGCTGGAAACCCTCCGCAAACTTGCCGAGCTGACGGTCACTTTATCGAGGACCGAAAGCAAAGACGCATTGATATAGGCCACCAGGAAGGCGACGAGGAAATATCCTGCGAAGCTGCCCGCCACGCGGATGAGCATGCCGTCGCCCTGCGTCCCGGCGAGCAAACCCTGCTCCAAGCCGGCAGGCCGCAGGCAAAGTTCCACCCCGACCCAACCCAAAGCCATCAGATACGGACTAAAGCCCACGCGGCGTGTAAGCATCGCCCCCAAAGAAGCGTAGAGCGCAGGCCCCAGCGTAAGAATCGCGGCGGAGGAAAGACCGAACTCAATATTTTGCGAACCCATGGCGGCCGAAGCGGCCAGGAGCGACGAACCCCAGAACGCTCCTGCGCCAAAGGCGCGAAGCGGATCGAGCACCCGTGCCGCCTGCAGCAAAGGAAGAAGAGTGATCCAACCCAGCCAGAAATGCTGCGGGGCCTCGATAGCGAGCGCCATGAACGTGGCGCTAACCGCGAGTGAAAGGCCCATGAAAGCGACCTTCCACAAATTGGATTCGGCACAAACCATTGGACGCTGCCCGAAGACCTGCACGCTTCTTTCTCTCCGCCTGGCCTATCGCCAAGCCTGCCCAGCGGGACCCCGTCATTCCAAGGCTTACCCGCCATTGCGTAGAATAACACAAAGAGGTTACTCATTTCAACAGGAAAATGATAAAAAACGGATTCGAATTCGACAAAACCGGAAAAACATTCACAAGTCGTTTAATAACAATAACGTACGATCAAACGCGCTGCCGTTGTTCCATGCTGGATTTCCTCGCGGTGTTCCCCTTCCCGATTCGCGTCTGGGGTATTTTGAAGAAAATAGGGCTGAAGCGGACCCAGAATATTGGTTCAGGGGGTCGACTGTAAGCGTTGCAACTCACGCGCGGCCTCGGGATGACCTGGAGCGATCCGCAGCACCGCCTCGTAGTGCCGCTTCGCGCCTTCGCGGTCATTTTCTCGCAATGTCGCAATCGCCAGGTTCAGATGAGCTTCGATTGCGCTTTCGGGAATTTGAGTGGCGCGATTCAGTGCCTCCTTGCCCTCGCCCGCTTTTCCCGAACTCAGCAGCGCAATTCCCAGATTGATCCAGGCCGCGCCGTGCTGTGGATTGAGGCGCGTCGCTTCGCGAAGATGATCAGCGGCCTCTGCATTCCTTCGCAGGATCAACAGCGCGTGGCCGAGGTTGTAATGGGCCAATGGATGATCGGGCTTGAGTCGGACGGCATGCTGGAAATGTTCGATGGCCTGGGGATATTGCTTCGCGTCGGCCAGAAGCGTCGCCAGCTCGAAATGCGCCTCGGGAAAGTCAGGAAAAAGGCGAGCGGCCTCGGCAAATTCCGTTTGCGCCTCGCCGGGCTTGTGGAGGGCCAGCAACGTCTTGCCGAGTTTGTAGTGGGCGGTGGGATCGAGCGGGTCGTTATCGACGGCCACGATGAATGCGTTCCTGGCCTCCTCGAATCGATTCAACATGAAGTATGCATCGCCGATCGACATCAGCACCGGTTGATGATGCGCATCGAGCAAAATGGCCTTTTTTTCCAGCACATCCAGTGCTTCCTCGTAGCGCTTGGCATTCACCAGGGCAGCGCCGTGCGCCGCGTGAATGGCCAGCGCATCGGGGGCTTCCTCTCCGGCGGATTTGAACAGTTCAGCGGCTTGGTCGTACTTTTCCTGCTTCATGAGCTTGCGGGCGGCTTTGAAATTGACCACGACGCCCAACTTGTCTTTCGGGTCAGCCGCAGTCTCCGTTAGGAATTCATCGTGGGCATTGCGGCCCGCTTCAACGTAACCCAACGACGCCAAAGCCTTGGTAGCCGCCGCGCTTGGCGGAAGTTTTTCCGCTTCCGTGGGAATCATGTCGGAGTACAGTTCGGCGAGTTTGTTGGACATCTCCGCCGCTTCGGACTTTTGAACTTCGCAAAGATTGATTTTTTCGGCGGGGTCACTCTTGCGATCAAAAAACTCACAGCGGGTCGAGGAAATGAACTTCCGATCAGGATTGGTGAAACTTCGCTGCTGCGCCCAGCCGTAGGAGTGCCACACGTAGTCACTCTCGCTGTACACATCGCGAGGCGGGGATTGCCCGGTGCGGATGGCCTCGGCCAGCGAAACCGATAACAGCCCTTCGGGCTTAGGCCAGCCAAATAGATCGAGGAGAGTCGGGAAAACGTCGATCGCACCCACCGTGTTGGCAACCCGACTGGACTTCGCGGTAAGCATTGGATGGGCAACGAGCAGGGGGACGTGCATGCTGGTGTGATAAAGGAACATGCCGTGGCCATTTTCGCCGTGCTCGCCGAATGACTCCCCGTGATCGCCCACCACGATGACGAGGGTGCGATCGCGCTGCCCGCTTTTGTCGAGCCAATCGGTCACCCGCTTGATCTGGGTGTCCATAAACGCCATTTCGCCTTCGTACGTTTTTGGATACGGCGGCGGAGGCGTGTAGGGATCGTGGGGGTCATAAAAATGCAGCCATGCAAAGAACGGCTTGGATTTGTCCGCATCAAGCCAGGCCAGGGCGCGATCGGCGATGATGTTGGCAGGCTGCTCCCACTCCAAAGGCTGGGTCTGCATGGAGACGTTGATCATGTCATCGTCATAGAGGTCGAAGCCGCGGTTCAAGCCAAAGCGGGCGTCGAGCACGAAGGTGGCGACGAAAGCGGCCGTCCGATATCCGTGCTGCTTGAAGACAGAAGCGAGCGTCGGGTGGGTGCTTCCAATGGCCCCCTGATTGTTGATGCGGACCCCGAACTCCTTGGGAAATCGGCCCGTCATGATCGCCCCGTGCGAAGGCAGAGTCAGCGGGACTTGAGCGACCGCGTCCTCAAAAAGGATCCCCCGAGCGGCGATGGCGTCGAGGGCGGGCGTCTGGGCGTTGGCATAGCCGTAACACCCGAGCCGGTCAGCGCGGGTCGTGTCGAGTGTAATCAACAGGACGTTATGGTTCGCAAGCGGGGACTTTTCATCGGCCTTTTCCCCATCACAGCCCGGCAAAATATTCACCAGGCCAAGCGATAATATAAGCAGGATTGTTCGTCGCACTGGCCGATTGTATTGCCCGACCGCAAAAGGGGTCAACTTCCGGCCGGCACCCACGATGGTTGGCTTCGGACATAGACTTTCGACCAAGGTTCCCCATAATTTAGTAAGATGAGCGTGAGAACTCGAAAATTGCGGCGGAGCGTAAGTGATCGCTGGCTGGCCGGCGTATGCGGCGGCCTGGCCGAGTATTTTGGCATGGACCCGACCGCCGTCCGCGTTGGCTACGTGTTACTCTCAATGTTGTCGGCCGCGTTCCCGGGGATCCTGGTTTACCTGATCCTGTGGTTCCTCGTTCCCGAGCGCGAGTACTATTAGGCGGACCGCATGGGACTATTCAAATCTTCGGAGGAACGCCGGATCGAGCGTGACATCAAGATTCGGCAGGGCATCCGCCGGATCGAAAAGTCCATCCGCGAGCAATCGAAGTTTCAGGACGATTTCATCAAGAACGCCCAGCACGCCCGCCGCATCGGGGACAATGCCCAATATCAATTCATTCGCAATTCGCTGAAAAAAACCTTCACCATCCGTAAAATGCTCGAACGGCAATTGCTTTCGGTGAAGAACGCCCTGCTCATCAAGCGTCAGGCCGAAGCCTCCGCCGACTTCGCCCAGGCCATGGGAATGATGGCCCGTGAAATCGGCCGCATGTTCGGCGAAACCGATCTCATGCAGACCCAGGCCGACTGGGAAAAAGCCATGGTCCAATCGCAAACCATGGAAGAACGAATGAACATGTTTCTCGAGTCGGTGGAGCAGGTCGCGGCGCAGGATGTCGAACTCAGCGGTTCCAGCGAATCGGTCTCCGACGACGAGATCGACCGGCTCATCGCCACGGAGACCGAGGCAGATCATCAAAAAGAGCTGGACAAGCTCGCCGGTCTTCGCGCCGAGTTGGAATCGCTCAAGGGCGAGGGAGAACGCCAAAGGTGACGCATGGCCGGCATCGAACTCCATTGTACCAAGTCGCAGGCGACCTGCCCCCGCTGCGAATACAATCTCACCGGCCTGACTTCGAACCGCTGTCCGGAATGTGGTACGCGGTTTGACGCCGCGACGCCTCCCCCTTTTTGCATTCATCTCGAACACGTTCTTTTTGCCATCAATCTCTTTGCTTTTGTCATGGTTGCCTTGTTGATTTGCGCATCAAGAAAACCCGGCACGCCAGGCAGAGATCTGGATGGAGTCATCGTCTGGGCGATGCTGCTCCCTCTTCAATGGGTCATCGCCCTGGCCGGTCTGATCACAGGCCTGCACTTGTTTCATAAGTCAGGTTTCTCGTGGACTGCGGCATGCGGTGTCGGTTTCCCGGTGCTCGCAAGCATGGCCTCTTTGCTGCTGGGTCCATGACCGCCACGACGTTTCCCCTACAATGCGCACCATGACAGCCGGCGACGCCCATAACGCATCTCGTGGCGATAACACTTCGCATGGCTCTTCCGTTTTCGTGGTGATTCCAGCTTACAACGAAGGCCAAAGCATAGGCTCGGTGATTGAGGAATT
This sequence comes from Phycisphaerae bacterium, assembly GCA_046715855.1. Taxonomy (GTDB): domain Bacteria; phylum Planctomycetota; class Phycisphaerae; order UBA1845; family UBA1845; genus CAZAMB01. The sequence goes on along the minus strand of JBKJYI010000359.1, from coordinate 862 downwards.
GCGTCAGCAGTATAGCAACATCGTCGTCGTGGATGATGGCTCCACCGACAACACCGGTCCCGTCTCGCTTCAAGCCGGAGCAACAGTGCTGCGCCATGTAGTGAACCGCGGACAGGGCGCGGCGTTACAAACCGGGATTCGGTACGCACTCGGCCGGGGAGCGCACTGCATCGTCACGTTTGACGCCGACGGGCAGCATCGGGTTGAGGATATCGAAGTGCTGACCGCCCCGATTCTGCGCGGCGATTGCGATTTCGTTCTGGGCTCGAGGTTTTTAAACTCCACAAGTCAGAGTATTCCTCTCGGCCGGCGGATTACGCTCTGGCTGGCGATTCGGTTTACGCGAGTGGTCAACCGCCTGCCCATCACCGACGCGCACAATGGGCTTCGCGCTTTCTCGCGTCGAGCAGCGGAGGGCATCGACCTTCAGCTCGACCGTATGGCCCATGCCACGGAACTGCTCGACCAAATCCGCGAATCGGGCCTGCCCTATCGCGAAGTCCCAGTTCAAGTCCGCTACACCGATTACTCACGAGCGAAGGGTCAATCGGCTCGCGGTGCATTCCGTATCGTCCTGCATTACATCCTTGGGAGAGTCCTGCCATGAACCCGGTCGAACCAGTGAGCAACATTTCCTCGATCTCGGCCGGGTCGCCCATGCGATTCCAGATTCTCGCGCTGATTGTCCTGGGGCTGCTGTTGGTGCTCACTGTCGCAGCCGCGGTCCTAAAGAAAGCCACCCGGCGTGAAGCCGTCTTTTGGTGCGTCGTCTGGCTGACGGGAGCGGCCGCTATCTTCCGACCCGATCTCAGCATGTCGCTTGCCCGAAAGCTCGGAATCGGTCGTGGGGCCGACCTGCTAC
>JBKJYI010000358.1:0-5697 GCA_046715855.1 Phycisphaerae bacterium | reverse complement strand
CCTGGTCAGGATTATTCCGCGGCCGAAGCGACAACCGACGGCGCCATGGTGGGAAGCAGCGTGAAAAGCCGGTCGTACTTCCACCGCGTGGCTCGATGGATGTCCGATGCCGCCGAGGCTTTGCAATACGCCCACGCGCAGGGAATCATCCATCGCGACATCAAACCGGCCAACCTGATCCTTTCCACCGATGGGCGGATCATGCTCGCCGACTTTGGACTGGCCAAAAGCGCCGGCGAGCAATCCGTCACCCGCACCGGAGCGATGGTCGGAACGCTCCGGTACATGAGCCCCGAACAGACAATGGCCAAGCGGGTGAAGATCGATCATCGAACGGATATCTACTCCCTGGGGGCGACTCTGTATGAATTGCTTTGCTTTCGCCCGGCGTACCCCGGGATGGACGAAACGGAAATTCTCAGCGCGATCATCAGCCGCGATCCTCCGCGCCCGCGCAAGATTAACGGCCACGTTCCGTCCGAGCTTGATACCATCTGTATGAAGTGCCTGGAGAAGGCAGCCGACGCGCGCTATGGGACCGGAAAGGCGCTGGCGGACGACCTGCGGCGGTACATCAACGATCTGCCCATCGTCGCCAAGCGACCCAATGTCGCCCAGCGAACTTACAAGTTCGCTCGACGGCACAAGGCGCCCGTGATCACCGTGGGGACGGCGATACTGTTGGCATTGGCGGTGCTGTTCTGGACCAAAGAGAGCGCCGCCCGGCGTCAGGCTGAAATTCGATCGTTGTATGACAGCGCGCAAACCTATGTTGCGAACAATCGATGGTTGAAAGCGGAAGGCGAATTGACCAAGGCTTTGAATCTCGACCCATCCAACGTGGAGACGTTGCTCACGGTGGCTTTTTTCAAGCTCTCGTATTTCAAGGAAAATCCAAAGAAGGCCGGCCTGCCCAGCCTGGAAGAAGCCGTCCAGGTCTGCCGCAAAATCCTCCAAGACGACCCTGACAACATCATGGCTCTTGGCTACATGGGCACCGCGCTGCGGCGGCTGGAGCGGTATGGGGAGGCTTTGATTCCGCTGGAGCGGGCCCGACAGCTTGACCCCGGGGTCTATATCACCTGGTCCAATCTGGGCACGCTGTACGCGGTGACGGGCGATCTGACGAAAGCTCTTGAGTATATGAACAAAGGAGCGGAGTTGGCAGGGATAGCGGAGGACCGCTATCACGCGGCAGTGTGGCGCAATCTGGCGGCATTGGAGTTATTCTTGAAAAGAGACGAGGCGATGGCTCACATCGGCAATGCCATCACGTGTGACGAGGCCGATCCGTGGAGCTGGGTACTGCGGGCCCGAGCCCAGATAGAGTTCGACTCGCACCGCGACTTGCCCACCGCCCTGGATGATGCCAAACACGCCGATCGCATCGGCAAGATGGTGGATGCCAAGGCCAAACGCGTGCTGGCTCTTGCCTACCTTCGCAATGGAGATTTCGCCCGCGCTACCCAGGAAGCCCGGCAGGCGTTGGAACTCGGCGACGAGGGTTCGATTAATTACCTCATCATCGCCTGCGCGGCCCGCGCCCAGAATGATCCCGACACCGCGGCAAAGGCTTTGGCAGCGGCCCGCGAAGCGTGGCCCGACCCGCTCCGACAACCCGGCGGCTTCCTGGCCACCGCCGGCACCGGCGACCTTTGGATCGAGTCGGCCGACGAACGGCTGGCCCTGGCTAAACTGGCCGGTGAATGACCATCTTCCATGCAAGGACGAACCGCCTTGCGATCACGGCAGGCACGGCGCATACTGACCCTGAGTACAATCGAATGGACCTTAAATGGTATATGCCTTTATTGTTGCGGCGCTCTCCCTGGCGGGCGCTGCGCTGCCTCTGTGCCGGAAGCCCTCGCATGCACAATTGCAAATTTATTTGAGCATGGCGGCCGGCGCGCTGCTTGGCGCAGCATTATTCCATCTATTGCCGGAGGCATCCGAGCACATTCACGCGTCGTTTGGCCTGCCTGCCGTGCTGGGCGTGGCCGTCGTGTTCCTGCTGCAACGCTACCTCGCTCCGCACAGCCACGAATCCCCGCAACCAAAGGTCCAAACGACTTCTTCCTTGAGTTCGGACGGGGAACAGGCACACATTCAAGGGCGTTGCGAGCACGGGCATGAGCATCGCCACGACCACGGACACGATGTCGGGCATCACGGCATGATGGCTTCGGGCAGCTTGGTAGGAGTAGTGGCGCTTTCCATTCATTCTTTTTTCGACGGCGTGGCCATCGCGGCGGTCTCGGCAGACCATGCATCGCGCTATGTATCCCTGGCGGTTTTCCTGTCCGTACTCATCCACAAGCCAATGGATGGGCTTTCTGTCTCTGTTTTGTTGATGAATGCCGGCATGCGGCGAAAGAATTTATGGATTGTGCAATGCGCTTATGCGCTCCTTGTTCCCATCGGCGCATTGACATTTATGGCGACGGCAGGTGCGATCGCAGATAATTCACTATTAATCGGGCATACGCTTGCGTTCAGTGCCGGTACGTTTCTGGCCATCGCTCTAACCGACTTGTTGCCCGAAATTCAGTTTCATGCTCACGATCGCCACAAGCTTTCGGGCGCTGTTGCTCTAGGTCTTTTTGTCATGTGGGTCACAAGCTTTATTGGCCACCCCGCAGGTCATACCCCTGCCGCCACACTTGAGCACGAAGCCGGCCACGAAGATCATTCAACGCATAAGCATTGAGTTCCGCTGAGTTACCGCAGGAAGATTTCAATTTCAATGTTGCCCGACGCAGTCGATTCTTCAAATCTTCAGCTAAAACTCCTTCTCCCGGTAATTCTCGTGGCAATGACCGTAATTGCGCATGCCAACAGCTTTGCTGGCGTTTTTGTCTTTGACGACATCATTCGGATTGTGCAAGAGGAGCGCATTCGGCGGCTTTGGCCCATCCGGCCACTACTTTCGGGCGAGCGACCAGTCGTGGATCTCTCCCTGGCGGTGAACCATGCGCTCGGCGGGCATCATCCCTGGGGGTATCACGCATTCAATCTCGCAGTGCATATTCTTGCCGGGCTGACCCTCTTCGGTGTCGTTCACCGCACGATCAGACTCTGGCATGACAATGCCTCGGCAAATCGTCAATTTGCAATTGGCAACTACCGCTTCCTTATCGCATTCAGCGTGGCGCTGATTTTCCTGGTTCATCCGCTGCAAACGCAAAGCGTCACTTATGTTATTCAGCGCGGGGAGTCCATGATGGGCCTGTTCTATCTGTTGACATTGTATTGCGCAATTCGGGCCTTGGATTCACCCAAACGGTTGGGCTGGTCGCTGGCGGCGACCCTGGTCTGCGCACTGGGTATGGGAACCAAGGCAGTGATGGTCACAGCGCCGCTCATGATTGTTGTTTATGACTGGGTGTTTCTTGCGGGCCGGGCAAATCGAGGTCGCAGGGACAACTTTCAAAAGCGTTTGCCGCTCTATGTGGGACTTTTCGCTACGTGGAGCGTCCTATGGTTGTGCGGGATCGCCTCGGAAGCCTTGAGCAGTTCTTCGACCACCTCGCATGTAGGGTTTTCCTACAAAGGCATCAGCGCGTTGCAATACGCGGCCACGCAGCCGGGGGTTATCTGTAAATATCTTCAGCTTGCGCTCTGGCCCGCCTCGCAGTGCCTCGACTACGACTGGCCCATTGCCACAAATTGGCAGCGAATTGTGCCACCTGCGATTTTCGTCGGCGTCTTGCTGGCCTTGACCGTGTGGCTTCTTTACCGCCGACACTGGCTTGGGTTCGCCGGCGCATGGTTCTTTCTCATTCTGGCTCCAACTTCGAGCTTTGTTCCCATCAAGGATGTGATGTTCGAACATCGCATGTACTTGCCGCTGGCCGCCGTAATCGCAGCATTCGTCCTTCCGCTTGGGATCCGGCTTGCCAAGCCATTTGCCATTCGAAAATCAGAAATGATCAATCAGACGCAAGATGGCAACGTAAAGAGTGCATATTCCCCGGGTTCTATTGTTTATTTCACAAGCGTCGTCGCCCTCACCGCTCTTCTGGTCTACGCGACCCACCTGCGCAATCGCGTCTACCATAGCGAACTAACCATGTGGCAGGATGTCGTTGCTAAGAGACCGGGCAATCCCCGGGCATATCTCGGTATAGGCGTCGAGACACTTGAAGCCGGCAATCCGCAAAATGCCATACCTTGGTTTCGTAAGGCCTTGTCTTTAAAGGACGCTTATGCCGACGGTCATTTTAATCTGGGTATTGCGCTGGCTCAGGCCGGCCTGCACCACGAAGCCATCCCGGAGTTCCTCCGAACGGTCCAACTCAATCCTGCCCGGTCGGACGCATGGATCAATGCCGCACGCTCACACACCAAACTCGGTAATTTTGACCTGACCGCAAAAGCCATTCGCGAGGCCATTCGAATTAAGCCGGAGGATCCGGAGTATCACTATCAGTTGGCCAACGCGATGGCGGATGGTGGTGACCTGAATTCGGCAGCGTCGGCATTTCGAACTGCAATACAATTGAACCCGGCTCACGCATCTGCCCGCATTAATCTCGGAAATATCCATCTCCAGCAAAACCTCCTGAATGAAGCAGAAGACCAATACGAGCAGGCTCTTGCGACCGACCCCGGCAACACGGTCGCGCTGGTCAACCTTGGCCGTACTCTCCTTTTACGAAAGCAACCGGATTCGGCACTCGAAGCCTTCCGACGCGTACCTGCCGATGATGTACTGGCTGCCGAAGCAAAATTGGGAGCCGGGCGGGCACTGGTCCAAATGAACCGAATCGAAGAGGCCAAACAAGAGCTGCATGACGCCCTGCGACTCGACCCCCGTCACGGAGCGGCCATCGAAGAGCTCGCCCGACTCGAAGCCCGCGGCGAGCCATAGAACGAACTTGCAACCTTTCCGTGGTCGCTTTATGCTCCTGACAGGCCGTTCCGACTAACCAAACCTTACAGGATGAGTATGGACCTTCAAGACCGCATGAGAACGAGGCGACTGCGCGAGCTCATTCGCGAGGTGCCTAACTTTCCCAAGCCGGGCGTCATCTTCAAAGACATCACTCCCCTGCTCGCCGACCCCGCTGCCTTCGCCCTGTCGATCGAGTACCTGACCCAGCCTTTCCGCCATCTCCACATCGACATGGTGGCCGGGCCCGAATCGCGCGGCTTTATCTTCGGCGCCACCGTCGCTGCGGAACTTTCCGCCGGATTTATCCCCATCCGCAAACCAGGCCGCCTCCCCTCCGAAAAAAATATGGAAGAGTACGCCCTCGAATATGGTACCGATCGCGTCGAAATTCACCGCGATTCGATCGAACCAGGGGACCGCGTACTTCTGGTTGATGACGTACTGGCAACCGGCGGGACTCTCGTGGCATGCACGCGCCTTATCAAAGCGCTGGGCGGCGAGCTCGTCGGCGTGGTAGTACTGGTAGAACTCGGATTCCTCAACGGTCGGAATCAGCTCGCTTCCGTACCTTTTCACTCCATATTGCGTTATGATTCGTGAGCGGGCCCGCCCAAGAGGTGGAATCGACCGGCTGGGGGTGTAGCTCAATGGTAGAGCACCGGCCTTTGAAAACGACGCATCACTACAATACACCCCACGAATCAGCCTTGGTGCTATCAAAAAGGCTGTCCTGATTCTCTACGTCGCTCCGGTGGCTAACTTCTTGTGGGCAAAGACCCTTACAGACGCGACCTCCTATGTAG
>JBKJYI010000357.1:0-3943 GCA_046715855.1 Phycisphaerae bacterium | reverse complement strand
CAACTTCCTCGGCAAAGCCATCACCCTCCGCAGCTCCCACGGCCCCGAAGTCACCACCATCGACGGCACCGGCCTCAATGGCAGTGTGGTCACCTACGTTGGCTACCAATCGGTTGAGGCGACTCTCGAAGGCTTCGCGATAGACCGGCCAACGTGGGCCATTGGCCCACCCGCCCCCCGTCCTAAGGGAACGTCTTGTGGGGTTAGCAGTGCCGCGATGTGCTCCTGAAACTTTCTGGACGCTTGAATGGCGACTTTTCGGCCTTTTCCTTTCAGGATCGGTACTTTGAATTCGCGAAGCCAAGCTTTCCGTTTCAATTCCGGTTGGCTGGCAGTTTGTGCGAGATAGTATACTTGCGCGCGGCACAATTCGCTCCGTAGGGAATACCAAAGCAGGTGGCCTTCGTCCTCTGTTTTTGGCGCAATGACAAAAAACCCGGACGTGCAGATTGCACCATCGAATTGCTCTGGAACCAATACAACGGTTCCGCGCGAGCTGTTATTTATAGCCATCAGGATATCACCCGTCCTAATTCGATACTGACCCCGACTAGGAAGAGCATCGATCTCACCGACAATGTGTTGGGTAATCAATCCGTATTGCGTAACATCACCTATTTCGATGTATTTGAGTTTCGTACGCGAACTTCTCAATGCGTCGCGCTCAGTACCTGTCAGTTTTGCACGCATAGAGAACGCAGTTCCAGTTTTGCAATCAGCCAACCCGTCAACAACCATTTTTTCGATAGTTTTCCAAGCTGACTGCAAATCGGGTGCGTAAGCGAAGGCATCAAACCGTTCGCTTAGAAATTGATTTGGCTTCACAAGCCAGATTTGTTCCGGGCATTCTAGGTTTTCATCTGGATCTTGATTCTGACGAATTATGGTTTCTAACTTTCCAGTTCGACGCCATTCAAAAAAAGCGTTTAGAATGTCCGTAAGATTGTTGCGTTCAAGCGTGTCCTTCAAGGCATTGTCATGACCGATGTTATTGCTGACTGACATGAACACGTGACCCTGCGAATCATTATCATCGCGTTTTTTCCGCAAATGGAGCACTGAGGTTTTGATGTTTGCCTTTGCTTTGAAGAACGCGTTGAAGGGCATGGAATGCACACTGAGCACCACAAAACTCCTCAATATCCATTCGCGGACTGGTTTGTGGGTCGAACCATTTAGCACGGTGTCATCAAGTACGATCAGCATCTCACCGCCAGGTTTCAACAGGTTATGATATCGCTGCAAAAAAAGCAGATTTGACTTCACGGAGTTTAAGTTGTCAGCGACAGTAAGCTGCCGCAGTATGCGCTCCTCATCCGGGTTCTCGGAGCTATACGACATGCTAAACGGTGGATTGGTTAAAACCAAGTCGAAGACACCGGACTTGATTGTGTTTGCGTGATCAATGACTTCACCACGCCGCTCAGGCGACATATCTTCCGCTGGCGACGGCGAGTCATCGAGCCCATCACCCCAAAAAATATGACTTCCACCATCGCCGTGTAGATACATATTGGTACGAGCAATGCGTGCCACACGCTCGTTCGCTTCTATTCCGAATAAGCATTCGTTTCGCACGAGTTTGTCGAGGCGCTTACGATCCTTCTCATTCAACCGAGTATCTGTACGAAGGGAGGAAACGAGATACGCCATGACCTCGATAAGAAAGCCTGCGGTCCCGCAGCAGCCATCAATCACTTTAGGAGGATCACTTGAATCGCGTGGAGACAAAGCAATGCGGGTCATAAAATCAACAAGAGGACGTGGGGTAAAGTATTGTCCTAATGCGCGACCACGAATTGCAGCGTTTAAGAACACCTCAAACATCCGACCGTTTAAGTCCTCGTCGATCGAGCTGAGATTGATCGTCTCGAATCTCTTGATCAATTCCCTGCATGTCGCGGCACTAAGTTTGAGCGTCTCATTTGGCTCAAAGATTCTCTTCTTCCCGTTTTTAATCTCTTCTTCCAGTGAATCGCGGAGCTGGTTGAACAAGTGGTCGCGCACAGGATGCTTGCTCGTAGTCTTCATTGCATCCAGCCATTCAACAGTCATTGGAAGCATGTGAGGCTGTATGTTCTTGCCGAGATTCTCCCGCTTTTTATCCTCTCCGATCTTGATGAAGATAAACTTGCAAAACTCGAAGAACGCGTCTGTTGGATTCATCTTCTCTTTCTTGTAGATGAGATCGTGGCAACGGTTAAATAGATCATTGAGTTTATGAGGTGGGGTAATTTCAAAGGATAATCCCCCAGCGGGGACATCGATCGCAGTAACGTACTTGATGTACGAGCGGAGAGTCGCATACGGTGGAGCCCCGCTGGCGAAATCCGATAGTTCCAATGTTACAGTAGGTGTTGAACTGTCGTGCTGATGGAGGCTTGTGATGTGACCATTGCTGATCAGCAGCCATTTGATTCGTTCTTCCTCGGCGCGATTAGAGTTGTAGCTGAGCGCGTAACTCGCCGCCTGCCCCCATGCTGCCTGAACAGATTTCTTCGGATCCTTCGCCTCTACTACAACGCGCGCTTTTCCACTACTTCCAAAAAGCAAAAAATCGACTTCAACTGTCGTGCGCTTAGCCCCGGAGTTGACGACCAACGGCGCTAGTTGCTTCTTCGGAACGACTGCTTTAGGGGGATACCCAAGCTCCTTAAAAAGGGGCGCAAGCAAGCGCGTTTCAACTTCGGCTTCGGACTTCAGGTCTCGTGTGTGAAGATCAAATAGCGTGCTGAATCCCATGTTGCGTGGAATCTACCTCGCGCCACTACAAAACACAAGCCTGCGCAACCATGGGTGGGTGGATCGGCGGGTGGACATGGGCGCGTACGAATTCGGCATCGGCGACTACGACTGCAATCAAACGGTAAACCTCAACGACCTCTCCGCATGGCCGACCTGCGCGACCGATCCGCTGGGGCTTACGGAAATTTCAATCTCTACGACCTCCAACCCGCAACCCGGCGCCCCAAACTCGATTCCCGACTGCTCCTCCTTCGACTTCGACGCCGACAGCGACATCGACCTCTCCGACCTCGCTCAATTCCTCCTCGTTCTGAACCCTTGATCTCGTTGAACCCTTCGTCCCCTATACCCTATCCCCTAAACCCTCGCTTTACCCTGATCTGAATTCCCCCACAAAATGCGCGCGCCCCTAATGTTCTGTTGATTGATAAGGCGGAAGGTCCCGCCCTTGAGCGTTTGTAGATGGCTCGAAATGAATGACTTACAAACGAAATCGAATCTCAGTGCGGTTTCAAAGGCAAACCCACCGTCATGCCTCCAAAACCGCGTTTCCAACTCGCCACGAATGGTTTCCGGCTGCGAACAAAACAAAAAAGTGCACAACGAACCCAACCCCAAAACGACGCTAAGTCCATCGCGTTTTGCTTTTCCGTCTTCTGGCGTGGTTTTGGATTTTTGGACTTGTGGACTTGTGGACTTATTGACGTTTGCCCTCGATGCCTTTGGTTATCGCAGCGGCTTCAAACCCGCCGCCGTTCGAAGCTGGTTCACGCATTGCCACAGCTTCGGGTCAATTTCAAAGAAGCTCACCAGATGACTCGTCGGAATCCCCACCAGCTTGGCGGCCTCGCTCAGCCTCACGCCGGCGGCCACAAAAACGTCGAGCAATTCCGCCACCGCCGCCGGATAACGCTCATCCCGCCGCCCCACGATGAGATGAGCCTGCGAGTTCATGCAGGATCGCAGCAGTTCGGAAGGCCGATACGATTCGCTCAATGGTTGCCGCACGGTCAGTGCGATGGCAGCCCGAAGTCGCCGGATGGCGCGGGCCTTGTTGACGTGCTGCGAACGGTCTTCAACCGCCGTCACAATGACTCCGGTCGGCTGGTGCCGAAGCCGAACACCGGAACTGGTCTTGTTCCGCTTTTGCCCGCCCGGCCCGCTGGAGCGAAATGTGTCCAACTCGCACTGCCGCAGC
>JBKJYI010000356.1:0-2707 GCA_046715855.1 Phycisphaerae bacterium | reverse complement strand
AGTCGACATGGCGAAAAATGGTGCCGCGAAGATATCCATGGGTAAGTAGCGATCGCATTGGAGCCTCCCTTCTTGTTGGATGCAGGGATGGATTGATCGTAGCAGATTTCTTTGGGTTGCGCTGGGGCTTGCTTCCAGTCAAACTGGTCCAATGAAGCCAGTTCTGACATCTCGGGAGGAAGCCAATGCCATCGTCTGTTGGGCCTTCCGTAACGGATTCCTGGAAGAATTGCATGCCGGAGAGCGCTCTGCACTTCTGGAAAGCTCAAAGTATTCCCGCATCACCAATGCAGAAATGAAGAAGCTGATGGTCGAGTGCGCGACGAAGATGGCCGAGATTCTGCAATTGCGGGATCGTAATCCGGCGAAGTATTGGAGCCAGATCATGTTTTTTCATGAGTCTTATACAAAGAATTGGTTGAAGGAGTAGGAGATGGATCGCCTGGAACCGCAAGCGTTGGTCCGGTCCGAGCGGCTCTGATCCAAGGTATGCGGCTTCGCTCGTAGTCGCCGGGCCGGCTCCAAGGACTCGCCGGCTTCTACTCCCGAAGGGTGGGTTGAGCAAGAGAGGGTTTGGGAATCTTGTCAATTCGGTTTGCATAGGCTCAAGGCCACCGAAAGCGGATGAGTTGGCTTAGAGAAACGGTTTGCTCGTCGCTGATGTAGAGCGATGGAACGGCCTGTTGACGAGAATTCCATTCATAACGAACTCTTAGCCACGCTCCATCGGCACGTTGAATATCGAGGCTATCGCCGGCGTGGATGGGAATACCCTCAAGGTAATGTCGTAGCCATCAGCTTCATGGCGGAGCTCGAGTTGCGAGTGATTATTCATTTGGTCCCATTAGGCTCCGTCCTAAATCGATTCGCTCGACCTCGTCGAGGGAAACTTCTTCTTCACGCCGATCGTTTCACTCTCATTTTTCGATAAACTTACAATCAAGAGATCATGATTCCTCATTCTCAAAGATACTCTTGACGTTGCGTCTTCCGTGAAGGACGCGAATGACATTCAGCGGAATGGTTTCGGGATCGTACACGATAAGGTATGACCAGACGGGCCAAACCCGCAGGGAGTCATTGCAAAGATCCGGGCGGCGATGGCCCATGCTAGGCATCGACGCAATGCGCGTCATTGCGTCCTCCAGTTTAGAAACCAGCAGCTCAACATCTTCGGCCCCGCTTTTCTCGGAGATGTAATCTGAGATTTCAAGGAGGTCATTTCTAGCCGGTCCGGAGAGGACGAAACGCGTCATACTCCGCCCGGCAACCGCCTGCGTTTGCCGCGGGCACGAATCTCTTCAAAGACTGTATTACCATCAATCACGTCCCCGCGACGGACTGCATCTAGGCCTTCCTGAATCTCTGCCCGAACAACCTTCTGGGCACGCTCCAGCACCTCCGAAGGAACAAGGCGCTGTTCTTCGGACGACAAGCCCTGACAAAGCCACGTTTCGAGAAGGCGTTCGTGTTCGCCCCGTTGCAGTAATCGAAGCGCGTCGCGAAAGACTTCGCTTGCGGAGTGATAACGACCGGATGCCACTAACGCTTGAACGAAGCGTTCCAGTTGCGGCGTAACGGATACGTTCATGGTCATTCGTGTAGCCATGTGCAAGGGTAGCATGGAATACATTGGTGTGTCAACAATTGACACACACTGGATCCGCCGGATTCCTGAATGCAAACCTGACCTTTGAGAGAGTTCGTGCATCCAACGATGTCGCATATAATGTCCATCGACGCCCAACCAAAGGCACGCTCACAGCCTTTTGTCGCAGAGGACGGATCATTGTCGCGCATAGATTCCTTCTTGCGCTATTCACAGCAATAGGCCAGTGAAATTATGAGAAATCATAGCACGTCCTAAATGGCTATGAGAGATGGCTGGCAAGAATAATAGACTCCCCTTTCGATCTTGTTGTTTATGATAAAACCTGTTATCGTAAATAATACTGGAAGAGGGGAATCCGAGTTTGGACTGGCTTGCTTTAGACATCGCTAACAGGTCGCGTATTTTGTAAACGACGAGACTTAACGAAGAGGCTCATGAATGATGGGATTTCGGCAGCGACAACGCCGTCGCTAACGGCAGATGGAACGCCGATCCTGCCTCCGATTCTTGCTGGACAATTCACTCCCGCTATTCGCGCACGTGTCGAAAAATTCTACCTTTCGGTCGCAGATATCTTCGAAGCTTGGATTAAACGCCGCAAGAGTCCGCACACGCAACGCGCTTACCGACAGGACGTGGAATCCTTCATCAAATTCATGGGATTTGACTGGCCGAAGGAATCATGGCGGATGTACGTAGTCACGGTCAAAGACGTGCAGGCTTTCCGTGACAAACTGATTGCGAGAAAGGCGGCCCCGAAGACGCTGAACCGCCGGGTCTCATCACTGTCAAGCTTCTACAAGTATCTGGCGGCATGCGCCGCCGAGTTGCGGTTACCGATCACAGTTCCCAACCCCGCCCACGCGCAGTTCATCAGTCGGGAATCGACTGATCCATTGCGAGAAACCAAAGCGCTAACAGCTACACGGGCGCGGCAACTAATGGGCATGCCGACAGGAGATTCGCTCGTTCACTTCCGCGATCGTGCCATTTTGAAATTCTATTTGTTTTCTGGGGCGCGGATCGGAACAGGTTGTCGGTTGAATGTATCCGACTTTCACCGCGATGGTGAAGAAGCCACGACTCGCTTAACGG
>JBKJYI010000355.1:0-8082 GCA_046715855.1 Phycisphaerae bacterium | reverse complement strand
GATTACGAGCTCTTCGCAGGGGCCGGCAAATCCGCTGACCGTCCGGCAGAATTAAATGGAATTAAGCCGCCCCTGGTCGGGTTCTACGGGAACATCGATGGCAACACGGTTGATCGCCTGCTTTTGGAGTCCGTTTGCCGGCTGCGGCCAAACTATTCATTCGTGCTGGTTGGCGACATGTCTGCGGAATTTGAGAGTTTGAAGGCCCTACCAAACGTTGTGGCGGTTCCGCGTCAGCCATACCAGCGGGTGGCCCAGTTTGGTGCGTCTTTTAACGTCTGCCTCATGCCCTGGCTCGAAAATGAGTGGATAGAGCACTGCAACCCGGTGAAGCTCAAGGAATACCTTGCGCTGGGAAAACCCGTGGTGTCTACGCCGTTTCCTGAGCTTCGCCGGTCGGGCTCGCTGTGTCTGTCGGCCTCGGGGGCGGAAGCGTTTGCGGCAGCAATCGACAGGGCGTTACGAGATGACCATCCAAGGGAGCAGGATAAGCGCCGAGCCTGGGCGTCGCAGCATACCTGGGACGAGAAGTTTGAAACCGTTATCGCTCTCTTGCGAGAGCGTGGGATCGAGGCCGATGCCTGCGGCTAACGCTTTAAAGGTCCGGCACAAGGATCGCTGGCTCGACTTGGCCGTGCTTGCCCTCAAAGGGTTGCGCGCCACGTATGGCGAAGACGCAGATCGCCTGCCGCAGAAGATAGCCTGGGACGGCATTGTCGCCCAACCGGCAGGATTCAACGTTCGATATGCGCTGATCTCGCTGCTGGGACTGGGGAGGTCGCAAAGTCTCGACTTGGAGGTCGGCGGGTTAATTCGTGAACTGTGGGGGCGTGTCGAAAGCCATCGGGACATGATTGAAAATTCAGCCGGTGACTTGGGGCTAGCGCTGTGGGCCCAGGCGGTTACCGGAAGGGATGCCGGCTTCAGGCCATCGCAAGCGCTCAGCGTATTTCATGAGCAGCGCGCGTCCTTGGACACCGTCCATCTTGCATGGGTGATGTTGGGGGCCGATCACTTTCTTGCCATGGAACACGCGGGCGATGCTGAAGAGTTGGTGCGACTTGCGAAGGACCACCTGCTGAGACTTTACAATCCCGCGTCGATCCTTTTTTATCGACACCTGAAAAGCGGTCCGGTCGCCGGCGTTTCGCGCCGAGTGCCTTGCTTTGCCAACCAGATTTATCCCGTGATGGCGCTTGCGGTTCATGCACAGCGCACCGGAGATGCAGAGGCGGCTGAGGCTGGCCGCAATGTGGCGGAAAACCTTTGCCGCTTACAGGGACCGCTGGGCCAATGGTGGTGGCTTTATGACGCCAAAAACGGTCCGGTGGTTGACGGCTATCCGGTGTTTTCCGTTCATCAGGACGGCATGGCGCCGATGGCGTTGTTGGAAACGATGAATGCCGGCGGACGCAGTTTCAATCGCGAAATCGAGAAGGGGCTGTCGTGGATTTATGGCGAGAACGAACTTGGCGTCGACTTGATTGTCAAGGATCAGGCGCTGGTTCTTCGCGACATTCATAAAAAGGGTGTGGGTCGCGCGAGGCGAGCACTTCGCAGCGCGGCGTGGTGCTGGGGGGTTCGAGGAAACGCAAAGCACACTAAGAAAATTGAGTTCGTAGTCAATCGCGAATGCCGGCCTTATCACCTGGGCTGGATTCTTTACGCAGCGTCGCTGATGAAAACCTCGGAGATGGGTGAGACTTCGGCTAGTCATTCCATGGAAGGGTGCGGGCAATGCAGCTAGTGGAATGGAAAGCCAGCAAGCCGTTGCGCCCGCCAGCTGCGGATATTGCTGCCGATTGGAGGCGGAATTTCGAGCACAGCGCCGCGGCGCCGAACTGGCTTGGGGCGCACAAGTGGAACGTCGATCTGCGAACGATGAAGGCAGTGGCCGACGGGGTTCGCGACAAGCTCCAACTTGCGGAGACCGACCGGGTATTGGAGGTCGGTTGCGGGACTGGGGCGCTGCTCTCCATGATTTTGCATCCGGGACAAGAGGGATTCGGCTTTGATCTTTGCGAGGCGCTGGTGCGGCGCGGAGTCAATGCGGAAATCGACCGCGATCGGATTCATTGCGGTACCGCCGATGCCGCACGATTGCCGCTACCCAGCGAATCATTTGACAAGATTATTTGCTACGCCGTGTTCCAGTGCCTGTCGGATGAGGGTACGGCCATGCGCGTAGTGCGAGAGTTGGTGCGGGTTTGCAAAGCGGGCGGGATTATTTTTATTGGCGACGTTTCCGGCATGCTGGAAAAGCATCGTCGCGTGCTTTCGAAGATCGGAATGCGGGATCAATCCATCGAGACATTGCTGGCAGCCGCGAGCCCGTTTTGGCGGCTGCGACGGCGTTGGCGGCATGAAATCCCTCCGCATCTTTTCGTTCGACGCGGCATGTTTCGCAAAGCTATTGAGGGACTTCCCTGCGACCTGCGGTTTCACACGCTGGGCGTTCGACCCGACAGCCGGTGTCGATTCGACGTCTGCATCCATAAGGATAAGGCCGAAGTCAGCCGGTCGAATGCCGTGGTAGTGACTTCTCCGGAATCAGACGAGGTTCACGTTCCCATAAGCGTCGAGCGATTTGAATCGTTCGACGAGCTTTTACCGATTCGCCGGCAGTGGGACGCGCTGGCGGAGGACGTCGGGGCTGAATTGTTCGCCTCCTTCGATTGGTGCTCGACCTGGTGGAAGCATTACCAGCATGGGCGCCAACCGGAATTCTTTGTCGCCCGCGCCGCGGGTGAGATCGTTGCCTGCCTTCCGTTTTTCCGTGAGACCATTGGTTACGGACCGTGGCGCGTGAATGTCATACGGCTTGCGGGCAGCTGCGACGCCGGGACGCGGTGCGACCTGGCCGTCCGGCCCCAATTCATCGACGCGGTTTTTCGGGAGGTGACACGCCGGCTGGATGAATCGGGTCCGTGGGACGTGATTCACATCGGCGATCTGCCGGGAGATTTTGCCCATGGCCGAGCGGTGGCTCACGCGCTGCAGCGCGGGTGCGGGCGGGGGCGGGTGATCTACCGAACAGGCTATTATCCCAATTCGGTTTTCGATATCCCCGGCAGTTATGAGGACTATCTCAAACAGCTCTCGCAAAACGAGCGCAGCAGCATTCGCCGGACCGAACGCCGGCTGGTTGATGAACACCACGCGAGGATTCGCGTAACGACGATCGACGAGCTCGACACCGTCTTCGATCAGTTCCATCGCCAGCATGAAGCCTGGTGGGCCAAAAGCGGGCACCTGGGATATTTTCGCGATTGGCCCGGCTCGCTCGATTTCCATCGCGAGTTCAGCGAAGTGCAGGCACGAGAGGGCCGCTTGCATTTGCTGCGGCTGGAAGCGGCGGGCGAGACGATCGGCTTTCATTACAGTCATCGATTCGGAAAGAAAATTCATTGGTTCTCCGGGTCACGTTCGGTGGACGCGCGCTGGGATCCCTACAGTCCGGGACGGCAGCTTCACTGCGCCACGGTTCGTGAAGCCGTCGAACATGGCGTTACGCAAATCGATGGATTGAATGGTTATTACGACTTCAAGAAGCGGTGGGGGGCCAGATACAATCTGCTGCAAAATATTACGGTGATGTCCCAGGATGTGTTGTAGCGAATCGCGGTCCGCGATTTCACTTCGGCGACCCGGATTCACTTTTTGCTCAACCGGGTTTGGTTCTGGCATTTGGCACCGTGGCTGCGCAAACGATTTCCCGGGGCGAGGTCCGCCTGGCTTCACAAGGGTCAGACGCAGAAATTCATTCGGACGCGCTTCATGGAATACGCTTCCGCGGCGCAGGCGGACGATGCCGTTTGCTATACACGTTCGTGATCGGTTCAGTAGATTCCAGATTTGTGCCCGAGGGCGAGGCCTCTGTTCGAGAGGGAATTCGATGGTCGCCACGCTTTGTGAACCTACCTTGCGGTCCGGTGTGGCCGCGCGAAACGCCGTTGAACAACCAGCGTTTCAGCCAGTAACTGTTGAAAGGTACACGCGTTTTTCCGATGTCCTGCCACTTCGTGCACAGTGGGATGAGCTGGCGGAGAGCGTGGGTGCGGACTTGTTCGCCTCGTTTGACTGGTGCTCCACATGGTGGAAACATTTTGGCGACAACCGGCAACTGGAGATTTATGTTTCGCGGCGTGGCGGTGAGCTGGTGGGTTGCTTGCCGCTCTATCGCGAGACGCTTTGCTACGGCGTCTGGCGGCTGTTCGCGGTGCGCATGGTCGGCTCCGGGGATGCCGGCACGCGCTGTCATCTGCCCGTGCGTGCGGACGTCCTGGACGAAGTACTACGCGAGGTTAGCCGCCTTATTGATGCCGGCGGAGCTTGGGACGTCATCCACTTCGGCGACATTCCCAGCAACTCTTTTGATGGCGAGGCCGTGGCGTGGTCACTGGGTGGCGCATTCCCGAATACCAAAGTTGTTTTCCGGAGCGGGCACTGTCCAACCTCCACTTATGATCTGCCCGGGACGTTCGACGAGTATCTTCAGCTCCTGTCTCCCAAGGAGCGCAGCAGCATCCGCCGCACTCAGCGCCGACTCAAAGAGGATCATCAGGCCGAAATTGTTTCTATCGGCGAAACAACCTTGGACGAAGTCTTTGATCATTTCCTCTCCCAACACCAGGCATGGTGGTCCAAGAAAGGCCAGCTCGGATATTTTCGATCTTCGCCGGGTCTGGACAATTACCACCGCGATTTTTCGAGGATTCAGGCCCGCAATGGGCGGTTACACATGCTTTGCCTTAAGACCAAAGAAGCTCCGGTTGCGTACTATTATGGCCACCGGTTCGGAAAGCGGATTCATGCATTTTCGGGTGCCCGGTCATGCGATCCAAGATGGGATGCTCTGGCTCCGGGCAAGCAATTGCATTGCGAGATGGTGCGCAGGGCGATGGAATTGGGCATCACGCATATCGACAGCATGGACGGTTATTACCCGCACAAGCAGCTTTGGGGCGCGAGCTATCACAAGCTTCAGTCCGTCACGGTGTTATCGGACAAGATTGCTTCGTGCCTGGCACGCCGCGATTTTCTCCTGGCATGGCGCGTGCATCATCTGTGGAACAGGCTATGGTTCTGGCATGCCGCGCCATGGTTGCGGCAAAAATTTCCGAAGTTGCGGCCTGCTTGGCTTCGGGCGGGGTTGGGAAGCTTATACCTGAGATCGCGTTTTCTGGAATACGCGGCCGACTCGAGCGCTGCGGACGCAATTTGCTTTTTCGGGACGATATGATGCAAAGAGAGGCGGTTGCTGAATGGCGGGCGATGTACAGCGAGACGGCTCGCGCGCCTTCCTGGCTCGAAGCGCATCGCTGGAGCTACGGTCCCGCGGTCGCCCAATGCATCGTTACGGACGTCAGAGAAAAGCTGGATTTGAGCCCCGACGACGCGGTGCTGGAAGTCGGCGCAGGTTCGGGCGCTTTTTTGATGAGCGTGCTCCACAAGGATCAGTGGGGTATTGGTCTGGATTTCTGCGAGCCGCTGGTTCAGGAAAGCGTCCGCTTCGGCGTGGATCCGACGCGGGTCAAGCTTGGGGTGGCGGAAGGCGCTCATCTTCCTGTGGCCTCGGAATCCTTCGACAAAGTGCTGTGCTACAGCGTGGCACACCATTTTCCGGATGATGATTATGCCCGGAAGGTGATCCATCAGTTGGTCCGCGTGTGTCGTGTAGGGGGTGTTGTTCTGCTTGGCGATGTGTGTGGCGTGATGGAGCGGCATCGAAAAAACCTGGTCAAGCGCGGGCTGCCGCCTTTGCTGGTTGATGGGCTGCTCTCGGCACTGTACCCCGCGCGGTATTTGCGGTGGATGCGGGCGCGCCGGAAGTTTCCCCGTTGGTGCCGCTCCTATCGGCGACGTTTCTTCGACCGCACGCTCAAGTCGCTGCCGTGCGAATATGAGATTCTGGATCAGGATATACCGGGGCGTGACGAGTCGCTGGGTCGATTCGACGTGCGCATACGAAAAAAAGGCGCTTTGTCGCGTGCCGTCTGGGCCGTATTGATGCTTGGGTCGTCCGCTGAGTTTTTGCTGGGCCTGGTCTCGGAATGCGGGATGGTCGTTCATGGATGACGCACCCGTTGCTTCCACACGCGACATGCTGGAGCGGTGGCGTGGCTCCTACGCGGAAACGGCTCAATCCGCTTCCTGGCCAGCCGCGCATCAATGGAGATACGGATTCGACGTGGCGATGGCTACGGCGCTCGATGTGCGCGAGAAACTTCAGCTTAGTCTCCGGGACCAGATCCTTGAAGTCGGCGCCGGCTCAGGCGCTTTCCTGGCCGCCGTGATGCATAAAGGCCAGTGCGGAGTAGGGTTTGACTTTTGCGATGAGCAGGTGCGGGCGAGCGGTAAGTTCGGCGTGAACAAAGATTGCGTCAAGCTCGGCGTGGCGGAGGCTGCACGAATCCCGGTTTCCTCCGAATCCTTCGACAAAGTGTTGTGCTATAGCGTGGTGCATTATTTTCCGGATGACCGCTACCTTTGCGATTCGATACAGGAAATGCTTCGCGTTTGCCGTCCGGGGGGCCTGGTGCTGCTGGGCGACGTGGCGGGAATCATGGAACGCAGTCGCAAAACCATGACCCGGGCCGGGATGCCGGCGAAAATTGTTGATGCCATTTTGTGGTTGTCATTGCCTATTCGGAATGCGCTCCGGGCATGCACCAAGAGGCGGCCGCAGGAAGCGCGTTTTTTTCGTCGTTCGTTGCTTGAGCGAGTTCTGCGCGGGATGCCATGCTCCTATGAGTTTCTGGATCAGGACATACCCGGTCGCCCGGCTTCGCGCTGCCGGTTCGACATAAGGATGACAAAGACGAATTAAGCGTTTGTTCGCCCGGAGCAATCGAGCAAGTTCGAATGGCCAAGAATTCCATTGAATCGCTGGCTCTTAAAGCAAAGACGTTTCAACTCGTGCCATCCATTACCGATTTAGAACTTACGTCCGGATCGCAAGACGTTTTAGGTCGACTGGCCGGAAATTCGCCCGAACCATCCGCTTCAAGCCCAGCATGTCGGGTCGCGATTTACACCTCGTTTGATGCGGCGACTGGGATTCGTAAGGATTGGACACAACTCGCAACAGCCCTGGGCGCCGATTTGTTTGCGTCCTTTGAATGGTGTGAGATCTGGTGGAAGCACTTCTCCGCCGGCCGGCGGCTGGAGATCTATGCCTTCTGGTCCGCCGATGAGTTGGTGGCTGTTTTTCCGCTTTTCCGCGAAACGCTTCGGTGGGGGCCCGTTTCGTTGCGCGTCGTGCGGGTTTTGGGAAGCGACCATGCGTGCACGCGCTGCTGGCCATTGTTTCAATCCCGCTTTGTCGAAGAGGTGGCGAGACTCCTGCTTGAGGCGATAAGCCATAGTGGTCGTTGGGATGTGCTCCAGATCGGCGACCTGCCCGGTTACTTCCCGCAAGTTGATGTGCTCTGCTCCGCATTGCGCGCCGTCCAGGCGGGCGAAGTCTATTCCAACAAGGGCTATTACCCGCACGCCGTATTCGACCTGCCGGGAGATTTTGAAGAGTACCTCAATGCGCTGTCCGGCAATGAGCGAAATAACATTCGAAAAAATGCGCGAAGACTTTCGAAATTGTACCAGTTAAAGACGACGGTAGTGCCACCGGGTGGCACTTTGGCTGCCCTTGAGGAATTCTTTGAGTGGCATGACGAGTACTGGGATTCCCAAAATGACATCGGCTTCTTCAGTTTGTGGCCTGGTTCGCGCGAGTTCCATCGCGATATCGCCCAACTTGCGTCAAGCACCGGAGAACCGGTGTTCATTCGCGTTGAGGCTGATGGCCATCCCATCGGCCTGGTGTGCGCTCATCGATTCATGGACCGGCTGCATCTCTTTCAGGCGGTGCGGGCTCCGGGCGGCTTGTGGGAGTCATTTGGTCCCGGGCGCATTCTGCACTGCGAAACATTTCGCTGGTGCATGGCACAGGGGATATCGACTGTCGACGCCATGAGCGGGTTTTATGAGTACAAGCGCCGCCTTGGCGCGGAATTTGTCGGCTTGGCCACTCTGGCGGTGGTTCATTCATCATTTGCCTCAAGGGTGAAGGCTTATCTATTCAAA
>JBKJYI010000354.1:0-3501 GCA_046715855.1 Phycisphaerae bacterium | reverse complement strand
GAAGCCGAAATCCTCAAATTCCTCAAATCCGCCGAAGTGACGGACAAGTAGCGGCCCAGATCGCACGCGAAGCGAATGAACCATTTCGTAGCGCCGAACGAAAATAGAGCTTCTTTCTGGCGGCAAGCTCTTCAAGTGTTTGCACACCCATGCCAACTGCATCATGCCTCCATCATGCTTCAACTAGCTCAACCCGGGTCCCCTCTCCGCCAGTGTCACTTGATGGCACCAATTTGAAAATCGCATGGACGGGCGTGGCAGCGGTCGTCGTCTTCGCACTGACGGTCCGGCTGTTGCATGTCTGGAGCTCCACCGACGTCCCCACCGCCCGGCACCTCATCGGCGACGCGGCCGCCTACCACGAATGGTCGCAACGCATCGCCGCGGGAGAGTGGATCGGCCAGAAGGCATTCTATCAGGCTCCGCTGTATCCGTACGTCCTGGCGGTTTTGCGTTTGTTTGATTTGACATCGGTCACTGCCTTACGGCTTCTCCAGGCGCTGAGCGGGAGCGCCGCGTGCGCACTGCTGTGCGTAGCGGCCTCGCGAATGTTCTGCGCCCGCGTCGGCTTGCTATCGGGCATCATGTTGGCGTTGTACGGACCGGCCATCTATTTCGACGGCATCATCCAGAAAGCTTCGCTCGACTGTTTGCTGGCATGCGCCGTGCTCGCTTGCGTCGCGGGACTGCTGATGCGCTGGAGTTGGGCCCGATGCGCTTTGCTGGGCGCGATGGTTTCGCTGCTTTGCCTGACGCGCGAAAACGCCATGGCGTGGCATGTGGTGCTGGTTGCCTGGATTGCTTTTTGCGCAGCTCGAAATCGCCTTTCTGGCTGCGAGCACGGGGCGTCAGGTTCTCGCGGTTGGTTCCGGGCGATATCGTCGCCAACCGCGTATCTGCTGGGTTCCGCACTGGTGCTGCTGCCGGTAGGACTTCGCAACTACTACGTACAAGGAGAGTTTTTGCTGACCACCTCGCAGGCCGGCCCGAACTTCTACATCGGCAACCATGCTCATGCCGACGGACGCTATCAGCCGCTGGTTCGAGGCCACGAAACCCCGACGTTCGAACAGCGCGATGCAACCCAACTCGCAGAGCGCGCCACCGGCCGAAAACTGAGCCCGCGCGAAGTCTCGCGCCACTGGCTTCATCGCGCGTGGAACGACATCGCTGCCGACCCAATCCGCTGGCTCAAGCTCACCGCCTATAAGATTCTTCTGGTTTGGAACTGCTACGAAATTGCCGACGCCGAAAGCATCATGATTTACCGCCGTCAGTCGCTCGTACTCAATGCCCTGACCACCTTGTGGAATTTCGGCGGGCTGGTGCCCCTTGCGGTACTCGGCATCGCGATAACCTGGAAAGATCGATCCCGTCTTTGGGCGTTCTATGCACTCATCGGAACGATGACGCTGGCCGTCGCGGCCTTCTATGTGCTGGCTCGTTACCGTTATCCACTGGTTCCATTGCTGATCCCGTTCGCGGCTGCCGGCGTCGTCGAGCTTTGGCAACGAAGGGTGCGTCTTCACACGGTCATACGACCACTGTGTCTTGCAATTCTGATCGCGATGGTGGTGAACTGGCCCATTCAGGACGAAAACCGGCTTGACGCGTTGGCCGAGATGAACGCCGGAGTCGCCCTCGCCCAAGCTGGAGAGGTTGACGAAGCGGCAACCTATTTCTCCCGGGCGGTCGCCGCCCATCCCACCTCGGCCGAGGCTAATTACAACCTCGCCCTGGCCCTCGCGGTTCAGGGAAAATACCCGGAAGCAATTCCGTATTACGAGAAGGCCATTCAAAGCCAGTTCGACATGATCGGCGCCCATTTCAACCTCGCCGCGGCCTATGAACAGACCGGGCACCCCGACCTGGCCCTGAAGCATTTCGAGTTCGCATTTCAACAAGATCCCGGCGATGCCGAAGCCCAGGCGGCTGTCAACCGCCTGCAACCATAAAGCAGGGTGGCATGGCCAAGCGCAGCGCCGCCATGCTGTTCGATTCACATGCCGGCGCCCGATGACGCTGGGCTTTGGCATGCCACCCGACATGCCTGACGAACTCGATACGACTCCCAGTTCGGCAAAAGGTGGTTTTGGCCGCTATGATCAAATAGCCAGTCAGGGATTAAGACTGCCAGGATTTATGCCCAGCACGAACGCCATAAAACATTGCACTTCAACGTCGGCTAAACCCCAGCGGGCTGGCATCGCGCTGACCGTCCTTCCCGGAAAGCCCGAAGGCATCCGGAAATCAAAAAGCGGTCCGCGCCGGGCCGCCGTCCTGATCGGCGTCCACCTGCTCATTGCCGCCCATCTGCTGCACTGGTGGTGGAAAGGCCGCACCATCTCGCCAGTCGAGCCCTCCGAGGCGATGTACACGTTGAACAAAGGCGAGCTCAACGCCGGCTTCATCTTTTTTGCCCTGGCAATTCTTTCCACACTAATTTTAGGCCGGTTCTTCTGCGGCTGGGGATGCCACCTGGTGGCCTATCAGGATTTCTGCGGCTGGCTGATGAAGAAGGTGGGCGTCAAGCCCAAGCCTTTTCGATCACGTTTGCTGGTGCTGGCACCTCTTGCACTGGCGATCTATATGTTTATCTGGCCCACCGTGTATCGCTGGTTTGCGGGCGCTCCGGCACCGGCGCTGACCAATCACCTGACGACATCGCAATTTTGGAAAACTTTTCCCGGACTCGCTATCGCGGTCATCACATTCGCTATCTGCGGTTTCGCCATTGTCTACGTGCTGGGCGCGAAGGGGTTCTGCACGTACGCCTGCCCCTATGGCGGCTTTTTCGCGCTCGCCGATCAAGTCGCGCCGGGCCGCATTCTTGTCACCGACAATTGTGAACAATGCGGCCACTGCACGGCCGTGTGCACTTCGAACGTACGCGTGCACGAAGAGGTGGCAAAGTTCGGCATGGTCGTTGACCCCGGCTGCATGAAATGCATGGACTGTGTGAGCGTCTGCCCCAACGACGCGCTGTATTTTGGCTTTGATAAGCCGCTGGCGCTCGGAGGGCGGACAGCATTCCACTCAGGAAAAGGCACAAAGGCAAATCGCAAATCGACAATCGACAATCGACAATCTCGTTATGACTTCACTCTCGCCGAAGAAGTTGCGATGGCGGTGATTGGCCTCCTGTCGCTGCTCGCGTATCGCGGGCTTTACGGGCAGATTCCGCTTCTCCTCGCCATGGGCATGGCCGCGATCACTTCGTTCCTGTTCATCAAGTTCACGCACCTCGTGCGCCAATCCAACGTCAAACTGCAAAACAGGCAGTTCAAGCGCGGCGGCACGCTCACCCGCGCTGGATGGCTCTTCGCAGCCGCCGCCACAATCATTTTTCTCTTCTCCGCTCACAGTTTCGCCGTTCAATATGAATTCTGGCGCGGCAAGCGGGCTTATACCTCCGCGGCCATCGGCGACGAAGCCTGGCTTCCCGGCGCCACGTGGTGGCACAATGCAACCCCGCAACAACGGGAAAAGGTTGAGGCCGCT
>JBKJYI010000353.1:0-10072 GCA_046715855.1 Phycisphaerae bacterium | reverse complement strand
AACTAGACTCGAGCAGTTCCTCATTTTCGGCGACAACTATCCGGGCTCGGAAGCCCGGGTGGACAACCTGGTCATGCAGTCGCTCCACGAATGCCCCTCCGTTTGCGGCAACGGCATCGTCGAAGGTCCGAATGAGCAGTGCGAACCGGGCGTTGTGGCATGCAACCCGGGTCACACCTGCGGCGCGGTCGGCACTGCCGAAGGCTGCACCTGCAGCCGCACTTGCACGCTGGATGCACCTTGCACCCTGGTGAACGGCGCCAACGGTCCGTTCTATGGTCCGTTCGATGCTTCGTTCGGCGGTATCTTCGTTTATGAAGCACCGGCCGGCGTGGATGCCGTCTCGGTTGAGATGTGCGGTTCGACCGGCGCTGACCAGCGGATCTTCTACTTCGGCAGCTGCTCGGATCCTGCGGATCCCGGCACGGCCAACGACGACTGCTATCCAGGTTACTCGGGCGCCGATCCCTCGGCTTCCTGCTACGGCGAAGTGACTGCGCCCAACTATGAGGCTTGCACCTGTCACGATAACCCGCTTGCTGGCGACAACTGCTACCTGATGCAGATTCGGCCCCCTGCCGGCGCTGGTCAGATCCACATCGAAGTCAACAAGAAGGCCGTCTGCGCTCAGGGCCACCTCGGCGCCTGCTGCGACACCAACGGCGCTGACACCGGCTGCACGGACAACGTTCTCTCGGGCGCTTGCTCTGGCGCGGACAAGGTCTGGACCGAAAACGGCAAGTGCGCTGAAGTCGCTTGCGCCTGCATCCCGAACTGCACCGGCGCGACCTGCGGCGATGACGGTTGCGGCGGCAGCTGCGGAACCTGCAGCGACGGCAATGCCTGCAACGGCGTTGAGACCTGCGAAAACCGCAACTGCGTCGGCGGCACCGCCCCGGTCTGCAACGACAATAACGCTTGCAACGGCGTCGAGTCGTGCAACCCGGCTTCGGGCTGCACCCCGGGCACCCCGCTGTCCTGCGATGACGGGCTGTTCTGCAACGGCGAAGAGTCCTGCAACACGGCGACGGGCTGCGTGGACAATGCCGACCCGTGCGATGCCGAGCGCGAAACCTGCATCGAGGACGGCGATATCTGCGATGCGAACTCCATCCCGACGGTCAGCGAGTGGGGTCTTGTGGTTCTGACCCTCATGCTCCTGATCGGCGCGAAGGTGTACTTCGGCCGTCGCCAGGCGATTGCGTAATTTCCATAACGATTGCGGGCTCCGCGGGCGGGCTTAACGGCTCGCCCGCGGTCGCCTTCTGCGGCCTGACGGCTGTAACACAGCGGTAGACTTACGGTGCTTAAATCGGGAGGCGGATCCAAACGGGTCCGCCTCCTTTTTGTTGACCATATGGCAACATTTTTATAGGGTTGCGCGGATGATCCGAATCCCCCTAATCGCGGATGCGACCTACGCAATTCGCTCAGCCGTGCCTATGGCACTTAGCGATGGGAATGCAAGGAAACCCAGCGTTGAAAACGCTGGGCTATTTTCATGTCGTCCCTACGGGACGAACGTTACTACCGCGCCGTTATTTCCTGTGAGTCGTCTGAGTCCGAAGCAACTGGTGATCGTAGCGAGCTTCTCAAGCCTATGGCTGATCGCAGGGTGCAATCGAGACGACCGGACGGGTGGCGGACGGCTGCCCGATAAAACCCATTTTCTTCTGATCACCCTGGACACCACGCGGGCCGATCGGATCGGGTGCTACGGCTACGCGGCGGCACACACGCCGACGCTCGACGGCCTGGCGGCCCGGGGGATGCTGTTCGAGGATGCGCAAAGCATAGCCCCGCTGACGCTGCCCTCGCACGCTACTATGCTGACGGGACTCTTTCCGCGCGAGCATGGGCTGCGCGTCAACGGCAAGTCGAAGCTGAGTGATTCCATTCCGACGCTGGCCACGCTCCTGAAGGGTCACGGGTACCGCACCGGCGCCTTTGTATCCGCGTTCGTTCTGGATAAGCGGTTCGGCCTGGACCGCGGGTTTGACCATTTCGATGATGAGGTGGAGGTGCGGCAGCGCGGGGGCAATACGATGGAGGCGGAGCGTCCGGCCGATGCGGTGACGGCTAAGGCTTTGGATTGGCTTAACGCGCAGTCGAACCAGCCTTTCTTTTGTTGGATTCACTACTATGACCCCCACGAACCCTATTTTCCGCCCCCGGCGTTCCGGTCGCGTCATTCCAATCCGTACGATGGCGAGATCGCGTTCATGGATTCGGAGGTGGGCAAGGTAATCGAGTGGTTCAAGAAACGAGGGTTGCAGGATCAGACGTTGATTGTCGTGGCTGGGGACCACGGGGAGGCGTTCGGTGAGCACGGCGAGATGGGGCATGCCGCCTTTGTGCACGAAGCCAATCTTCATGTTCCATTGTTCGTCGTCTATCCCAAGGTGGTGGTCCCGGGACGGGTGAAGGTCCCGGTTTCGCTGGTGGACCTTTTTCCGACGATCCTGGATTTGTTTGGCCTTCCCCATCCCGACGGGCTCAAGGGGCAGTCGCTGGTTGGGGCGCTAACCGGCGGACAACCCGAGGCTCGAACGTGCTACGCCGAGAGTGAGCATACGTATTCGATTCACACATGGGCCCAGCAGCGAGCCCTGATGACGGACTCATGGAAATTCATCTCCTCCACCAGGCCGGAACTCTATGAGCGCAAGGGGGACCGCCGCGAGAGTCGCAACGTGGCGGCGGATCATCCCGATGTCGTCAAAGGCATGATGGTTGATCTGTATGCTCTTTATGAAAAGATGAGTCCCGTTTCCCCGGTGAATGTAGGTCAGAGTCAGGAGACCGCGCGCAAGCTGGAGAGCCTCGGTTACGTGTCCAGCAGCGGAACGGACCGGCCCGACGAGGTGCTTACGCCGGGCCTGCCCGATCCCAAGGACATGGTGGAGGTGATGCGAGGGCTGCAGCAGGCGCACACGCTGGAAGTTGAAGGGAGGACTGCAGAAGCCCTTTCGAAGCTGGAAATGGCGAAGCAGCGCAGCCCGCAGTCTGTGGAAATCCGTCGGCGCGTGGGTAAGGCTCTGCTTCGGCTGGATCGCACCTCTGAGGCGATCGAAGCGCTGACCGAGGCCATGCACATCGATCCCGCAAATTCCGGCATACTGCGGGCCCTGGCGGAGGCCTACTTGCAGGCCAAACAGTTCGCACGGGCGGTTGAGCACTACGAACTGCTTCTGGAGTTATTGCCGGACGATCCCGCGACGCTGGACGAGCTTGGCTCGGCGTTGCTTGAGGCGGGGAAAGTGGACCAGGCCATTGCCCGGCTACAGGAGGCCCTTCGGATCAAACCCGAGTACGGCGAAGCCATGGCTGATCTGGGGGCGGCGCTGATGGCGAAGGGCGCATTGGATGATGCGGAAAAGATGCTGCAAAAGGCTGCGGCCATGCCGGGTTCTGCGGCCCAGGCGCATTTTCTGCTCGGGCGTCTGGCGGCAAGACGAAACCAAAAGGACCTGGTGTTCAAGAATCTCGAAAAAGCCGTTGAGCTGAAACCCGGGTACGTGAAAGCGGTTGAGGCGTTAACCGAGTTTTACCTGACCAGCGGGCGCACGGGGGATGCTTTGCGAATTCTGCGGAACGCCCTTCAAGATTCTCCGGGCAACGTGGGTTTCTCACTGACGTTGGCCGAAATACTGGCCACCTCCAAGTATGACGAACTTCGCAATGGAGAAGAGGCTGTTCGCATTACGGAACCATTGATTGGCAGAATCCAGGGAACTCGAGCCCTGATTGCCTTTGCAGCAGCTAAGGCCGAAACGGGTGATTTCGAGTCGGCCATTCAAAGCGCCGAAAAAGCCCTTGCCATCGCCCAATCGCCAGGCCAGGAACGAGTGGTGCCGATTATTCAGAAGCAGCTTGAGGCTTATCGGTCAAAACGGCCTTTTCGCAATTCCAGTTTCTAACGTTTTGCGAATCAACCAGGCATTCGATCGTTTTTTGACTTTTGTAATCGCCTGGCGATGGATACAATCAGCCAGGATTAACGGAGCCATGCATGGCGCGGACCGATGAAAAACCACTGGTGCTGATTGTCGAGGACAACGAGCAGAACCTTGAGCTTTTGAAAATCTACATGGAGGATGTGCCCGAAGCCGAGGTGATCACGGCGGGGAACGGAGTCGAGGCCTTAGAGCAGATCGAAGAGTATGCACCCGACCTGGTGCTGCTGGATATCATGATGCCGCGGATGAGCGGATTTGAGGTTTGCAAACGGATCAAGGGCGATCCGAAAACCCGCGACACGACCGTGGTGATGGTGACCGCTCTGAATGAGACGAGCGACATCGAGCGGGCGGCCAAGTGCGGCACGGACGATTATCTTTCCAAGCCCATCGACCGGCAGGCGATGGTCAATCTGGTCCGCAGCCTGCTGGCCACCAAGGGGCGCGCCTGACGATCCGATTCCCGGATCAGGCCATCGTACCATTCGACCAGGTCATCACGAAATCGACTCAGCGAAAAGCGCGTTGTGGAAAGGCGACAGCCTTTCATCGGGCCGGCTCGATATCGTGATGGACAATACCGACAGCGCGAATCCTGGTGCGAAATTCAGCGGCAACATCTGCGCGATTACCGTGCTCATTCCGCCAATCAGGTCGGGCGAGGGGCCGATGGTTATGGACAGGCTGGTGCATGGCAGCCTACCGAGTCGAAGTGCCGACGGGCTGCTCCAGTTGAGGCAGGTCCTGGAGGAGACTGCGAAGAGCGTGTGCTTCTGATGGAAGTTGGTCCATCTCGGGGAGCGAAAAATTTCGGGGGCTTGGCAGATGCAGGTGTTGCAGGGTCGTAGTGGCCCGGCGCAAGCCGCCTTCCCGCACGAGGTTGAGCCGCCCCGGGTCGATCGCGTCTTCGAGTTCCCCGCGCAGCAACCTGGTGGCGGCGTTTTGCTCATGCTCGCGGTTTACGAAAGTTCGCCCGTCGAGGTTGTAGACTGGTTTTTCACGCACGTTTCGCAAGGCGCCGGCGAATTCTTCTATTGAGCGGGCCACATGGGCGTGTGGAAGCTCGTAGCCGGTGATGACATGCCGACCATGGCATAGTGTTTCGAGGGCCAAGCGCGATAACGCGAAGTCGCGCCGCGCGTCGATGAAGACGGTGGATCGGAGAATGGCTCGAAGGCTTTCCGTGCTGTCGCACAGCCACTCCACGTTTGGCTGACTCGCCAAGGAAGACCCGCCCTCCCCGAGAATGAGAAACCGCACCGTAGGCAACCCTTCTACCAGAGCATCGATGACGCTCCCGCCATGAAATTCGCGCCGGTCGCGCGGCAGGTAGCTTAGGGCGGTAAAAATGCTTGGAAGGGTTCGGGGCGGCGCGCTGCCGGAGATATTTGAGCTGATCACGGGCAGGGCCTTAGCCTGCAAGTCCATCCCGCTCAACCGCCGGGACAACTCGGGAGAGCGGCAAAATTGGGCGGCGCCCATTTGCCCGATCGCGATGGCGAACTGGTGCGAGGGGGCGTGATGGGCAGCCCAGACTGCATCGCGTCCGGTCCAAAAGCGTGCGATTTGGACCCCGGCCATCCGGGCAGCCATCAGTCTCCGCAAAAGCGCGTTGCTCGTTTGCTCGAAGGTGACGAGGTGAATAATGTCGGGGCGCGGGGGCTTTTTCTCTGGAGCGTTTTCCTTCTCGAAGGAGACATTCACGCCGACGGCGGCGAGAGCCCGTGCGTGGTGTGATGAGACGGAGATTCCGTCGTCGGGTTCGCCTACAAAGTGCACGTGCATAATCCACCCTTAGCTTGACGCCCTCCCGATCGAGAACGCCAGGCGGCGTCCCGGGTATGATGCACCTTCTACAAAGATTCCCTCCTATTGTCGGCTTACCGGACATGATGGTTGAGAGGCTCATAAAAACCCGTCTATTGCTATTGCTTTCATTCGAAGGGGGTAGTGTCCTAATTTGGCCAAAGGTTCAATATCGCGGCGGGCAATGCCCCTATTGGTTGCATCTCCTCAAGCCTCTTCGTTAGTTTGTAGGTTACGGCTTGGCCTTCGGCCATACGAACGAGTCTTCCGGCTCGGCCCTCCGCAACATCTCCTTTGCGCCACATGTTGAAGACGATCTCGGTTGGGCAGATTCCGAGGCAAAGCAAGACCTCGTATTGCCTATCGAGACGAACGTGATTGAATTGGAATGTTCCATTTGCCCCTAGTGATGCGGTCTTGACCTCGCAGGCATGCCCTAATATTCGCATGTCAGTGAGAGCCGTTCGGATACCGCCTCCTGCTTGGATGCCGTGGTGATTCAGGTAGCGATGGATGAAGGCTTCGCCGATTTGCCCGCGATTCGTGTTGCCTAAGATGCGATATCCAAGCAAGAGAGATCCCTGCCAGATGTCCTCTGGCGCATGTTCCTTGATGATCTCAGCAAGCAACTCAACGGGATTCACTTGGGCGCTTCCCACAGACGTCTACTCTTGCCTCTCTTCCAGAACACGAGAAAATATGAATGGTTTTTTCTGGCATGAACCTGGCGCACCACGCGACTAACGCCGGGGCGATTGTTGCGGACGATGACAAAAAGGTCTTCGGCAACGTATCCCATCTTGGCGTACATTTCCATGATCTCAACGTGAGTAAATCGCTGGCGATTAGCGCACACTTCATCTTGGCATTTGACGATGAGCACGCCTCTCGGCCTTAAGACCCGATACGCCTCTTGCCCACCGCCATAATAGAGATCAAGCACAGCATCGTGATACTTCTTTTTCGTCTGATTGCCGCTGCCATTGTTCCGATAGTGTGCTTCAAACGGATTGTGCGCCGCATGCGCTGTCCCGCCGGGCGTGTGCATGTATGGCGGATCGAAGACGACACAATCTATCTTTCCGTCTCGATAAGGAAGCTTTCTACAATCTACGCCGGTCAAGATGTCTGTCGCCCGCAGGTCATACGAGCCACGATCCACCATCCGCCAAAAGACGCCCTTCCCGTAAGTTACATCGGCAACGATGCTTCCTTTGCTGACGTACAATTGTAGTATTTGAGCGAACGCTGAATGGTTGCCGTCGAGGAATGTACTAAGCACTAATTCGTTGGATGGAGTGCCGTTCTTGACGACTCGTTTCCTTGCCGTCGTGCATACTGCCACCTGCACGGCATGGCTCCGATCCTTCTGAGCGCTGTTGATTGGTTTGCGTTTTGCTTCGATCCCTTGCACGGTTGCTATCGTGTTCATTTTGAAACTCCCGGCAAGAGGTTGTCGATTGTCCAAGATGCGGAGGCAAGTCCCATCGCGACAGCGGGCGTTGTGCCTAGCGACGTGTGTTTTTTGACCCAGTTATACCAAACAACATAGACGGCGACGGCGGCCCGCAGATTCGCAAGCTTGCGGCTGAATCCGTTACTCAATCGCGTGAAGCGCCGCATGCTTCCCCGGATGCTCCAATTTTGACGCTCGATATGACTGGTCGAAACGATTCCAGCCTTCGGTGATCCTTGTACCCAATGGTGATCTACTCTCGTTACTTTTGGCGGGGAGTATCTTCTATGCTCATCCAGGCAGTTTCCATCGAAGCTCTTGACCACTTGCATGAAGTGGGCGCGCCGCCCGAAGTGGAACGGGATCATGGTGCGATACGGCCCAAAACCATCGGTAAAAATTTGAACGTCGCCGCACACTCGGCGGCTCAGCGTATCAATGAATTGATCGGTGGTTGCCTCATCGCGCTTCCCGGTTTCCATCGCGATGATGAATTTGGTTTCGCGGTCGATGCCCACGAATGTGTAGGCGTCACCCCATTCTGGATTGTCGCCAGCCTGAATTCGGCGGGCCTTCTTTCCGACGAAAGCGTATAGCTCGTCGCACTGGACGCTGGAAGTGTAAATCTCGCCTACCTCTTGCTCCATGAGCCGTTCGCAATGCTCGCCAACGCGGGTTTGCAACCGAAGGATGGTATCACGATGGACGCCGGTTATGCGCTCGATTCCCCGTACGGTTACGCCTTCACAGAGTAGACCGATAATCGTTGCTTGTTTTTCACGCTTGAGGTTGTTTCCCACGATTCGCTCCCTTGAGTAGGGCGCGAAAGAGCCGTATAGTTTGATTGCGGACTGTGCGGCTCAATCGCACGGTTTCACGCTCCGCAGGCGGTTCGCGCCGCTTGCGGGGCACTTATCTAAAGTTGGTCGCCTTGCCGCTTCCGGGGTTCAGGTTTCCGGCCCAAGCCCGTTAGCGACTCGCCTTCCCGGCCTTTGACGCTCCGCTGCGCGACGACCACCGCAGCGGAGCTTTTCCTTCTCATCATCATCCAGCCTTTCGTTTGACTTCTACGCTCCATTTTGATATCCTTGTATTCCCCTTGATGCGTGCTCCGCACAATGGGAATTTGCCCGGTGTCCGCGTCAACGGCCCGGGCGCTCTTTTTTCAGCGCGTCTAACACTCGCCGGGCAAGCCAAGTTGCTCGTGCCTGCCCACGTATGTTGAGTGCGTATTTTGTCCCTCGTGTTTCGCCCAATACTCCTACATATTTGTCTTTGTAGGGCGCAAGGACTCGATCGAGTCGTTCGAATGCATAACCCGATGCATGTGCTGCGTTGGTCAATTCAGATGCACTTATTTCATCGTCCGACAGCATGATTTTGTGGCCCAAAAGCAAGAGTAAAATCGCGTCCGGTGCTGGCAGTTTGATGATTGCATGATAGTTCTTTAGGCTTACCGATTGATCCATAGTGCCTACTTCGAACAGCATCTTTGCTTCCAAAACAGTGAGGGCTTTTTCGGATGCGTATAGGGACGCCAGCATGTCGCTTTCGGAGCTGGTCTTAGGCTTGCGCTCTTCGTTCTCCAGCCAAGCAGTCATTCCGTCAAAAAACGTCCCTCGCTGATGGCCGGAAAGTTTGTCGAGGAATTTTTGATAGTCTGCGCGAACCGACTCTTCGTCGCCTTCGCCATCGAATGAGCTTGCGCCAATGCGGATTGAGAGCTTATACGGACGGGTCATGAATTCGTGCTCCGCGAGTCGCGTCAACGACTAAAGAGCATCTTTGCACATTTGGATTGATTCGTCAAGCGCCAAATCCAAAAGACGACAAATATTTTTATCATTCAATCAAATTAGGACACTACCTTCGAAGGGTACGGGCATTGAACGGTTCGCGAGTTGCCCTTCATTCCGCTGGTGGAATTCTTAGGCGTCAGGGCGATAATCGGGGCGATGAGTGTTGCTGAAATATTGGGGGACGGCGGGCGTATCGCGCAGAAAATGTCTGCTTACGAGTCGCGGCCACAGCAACTGGCGATGGCGGACGCGGTGAAGGACGCCTTCGAAGCAGGCGGCCACTTGATTGTCGAAGCGGGGACGGGAGTTGGGAAGAGTTTCGCTTATCTGGTGCCGGCCATTGAGCGCGTTATGCAGAATGGCGGTCGGGTCGTGGTCAGCACGCACACGATCGCACTTCAGGAGCAATTGTTTCACAAGGACATTCCGTTTCTGCAATCTGTCTTTGGAGCGGAGAAAGGCAACAAGGCAACAAGGCAGCAAGGCAATGAGGCAACGAAAAGACAGAGGCACGTGGAGGGCCCCCCTCAATCCCCCCTTGGCAAGGGGGGAGGCGCCTTTTCGGCGGTGCTGGTGAAAGGGCGGTCGAATTATCTGGGGTTGCGGCGACTGATGCGGGCGAGTCAGCGGCAGGAACTTTTGTTTTCTTCGACGGACGAACTGACCGAGTTGCACCGCATCGAGGATTGGGCGTATCAGACTGCGGACGGTTCGTTGTCCGATTTGTCGCCGCAGCCGGACATGAGCGTGTGGGACAAGGCGCGGAGCGACGGGGACGACTGCCTGGGGCGGAAGTGTTCGTTCTTTGATCGCTGCTTTTTTCAGAAGGCGCGGCGGAAGGCCGAAGAGGCCCAGATTCTCATTGTCAATCACGCACTTCTGTTTTCGGATCTGGCGCTGCGGCTGCAGGGGGTGTCCATGCTGCCGGACTACGACTACGTGATATTGGACGAGGCACACACGGTGGAGAACGTGGCCGGCGATCACATGGGCATGAGCGTAGCCAATACGCAGATACGATTTTTGCTCAATACGTTGCATCAGGAGAGGAG
>JBKJYI010000352.1:0-2918 GCA_046715855.1 Phycisphaerae bacterium | reverse complement strand
GCCATATAATCATCAAACATCGCATCGATTTTTTTTCGCTTCTCCGCATCCAGTTTGACTTTTTCAAACATCTCGTCCCGAAGCTTCACCAACGCGGCCAGCCGGCGGTTGACCATGGCATCGTGACCGTAACCGGATTGAGGCTGACCTTGACCGGTGCGGGTCTGGGGAATCTGCTCAACTGGAGTCGGGTGGTCCCCTCCTCTTTGCTCTTCGGATGAAGAAGGATCTTTCTTTTCGACGCCGGGGGTTTCCGGGGGGGAAGGACTCTGAGCCCACACCACGGAAAGAGGCGCGACCAGGGCTAGAATTAGCACGGCCTGTTGGCATAGTTTCATGGATTGATAATCTCCTGACAAGTGCCCGATCCAGATCGCAACCATAAAATCAGCTATTCATGGGACCCGGCAGGTTATAGTATCAACAGCCGCCGGCCAAAACCAGAAGCCGGCGCGGGATCAGTGATGCACATTCATACGATCGCGGCCTTCGCTTTCTTGTTCTGGCGGATGGAAGCGCCGTCCCCATGGCAACTCCTGACACCCCCACAATCCGTTCTTACTGCGCTCCTGGCTTGGGGACTGCCCGCGTTGCTGGCTGCCTTTACCTTCATTTCAACGCGGAAAACACGGCGAATCCTATTGCGAACCCCCGATGCGCTCGGCCGCGCCGCGAGATTCCATCATCGATCGTCATCGCTCTTACGTCTTTCGCTCATCGCCGGCTTTGGCGTCATCACCTTATTCACCCCCTGGCCGGATTGGTTCTCGGTTCGCGGAGTTGCGCCTGCGTTACAGGTTTTCGCCGATCTTTTGGTGTTAACTCCCTACTTCGTCAGCGCGATCTCGATGTGGATCATCGCCTATCCCATCGAGCGCATCCTGCACGGGG
The DNA here is from genome assembly GCA_046715855.1 of Phycisphaerae bacterium. Taxonomy (GTDB): domain Bacteria; phylum Planctomycetota; class Phycisphaerae; order UBA1845; family UBA1845; genus CAZAMB01. Next base: position 2,027 of record JBKJYI010000352.1, on the reverse strand, counting down.
CGGACGAATCAGAAAGTGTTCCCGGCGAGCCGCAAGTGCGCTGGCGGCTCTCGTCGTACCTGGATTTCCAGATCCGGCACCATTTATTAGTCATCGCCGGGCCTATGGTCCTCATCCTTTTTGCAGCCAATATCACGCACGCGTACGAAGATTCGCTTCGTGAGTGGGGCGGATCGGTTTGGACGCCGGACGTCCTCCTGGGAGTTGCCGCCGCGGCCGTATTCCTCACCGCACCGTTCATGCTGCGCAGGGTGTGGCGGACGATGCCACTGGACCCCGGACCATTGCGTGAAAAGCTAACCGAGCTATGCGGAAGAGTCGGACTCCGCTGCCGTGAAATTCTCGTCTGGAAGAGCGACGGGCTCATGATTAACGCCGCGGTCATGGGGATTGTCCCGGCGGCGCGCTACGTTTTGCTCTCCGATGCTTTACTGGCTTCCATGACGCAGCGACAGGTCGAGGCCGTGTTTGGCCACGAAGCCGGCCACGTTCGACACCGCCACATGCAGCATTTCCTTGTCTTCGCGTTCGTCGGCTGGCTTGTCGCCGGTGCGGCCACCGAAGTTTTCTCCTGGTGGTTCAACCATACCGGCCGAATGACCAGCAATTCATTGGCCGTGATCCAGGGGATTGGGCTGCTCATCACGTTCATCGTCTGGATCATTGGCTTCGGCTGGCTCTCGCGGCGCTTCGAAAGGCAGGCCGACCTCTTCGGCGCTCGCTGCGTTGCTCCGAGTGCCACGGAGTGTCACTTGCCTTGCAGCGTGCATCTGGGCGGGGCCGAGCGCGGCCTGGAACCCGATCGCGTCTGCGCGACCGGCGCCGCCGTCTTCGCTTCCGCTCTTGATAAAGTTGCGGCGATGAGCGGCATCGGCCACGAAGAACCGAGTTGGCGTCACGCTTCGGTCGGCACGCGCATCCGTTTCCTCCTGTCGGCCGCGGGCGATCCGAATCGCGCCCTTAACTTCGAACGGCTGGTGCGAAGAGTGAAGGCGACGCTCATGACCCTGGCGATCGCCGGCGGCGCAGGGGCGATCTGGTATTGGTCGATTATCCGCCCCATCCACTGGGTGCCGGGCGTTCAGCAAACACGTCAATTCGCAGACTATGATGGACGATGAACATGCCAGTAACAATCAATGACATCGAACAACGTGTGCTCGGCGTGCTGATCGAAAAGTCGCTCACCCAGCCCGACGCATACCCGCTGACGTTCAACTCCCTTCTCCTCGGGGCGAACCAAAAGCAAAACCGCGACCCCGTCCGCGAGTTCACGGAGCGTGAAATCTCGGAAGGCCTGCGCGCTCTCGAACTCAAGCAACTGGTCAGCCAGGCCCCGCCCGCGCTTGGTGCCCGCTCGGTGCGTTTCAAGCACCACGTCGTTGAGAAATATCAGTGGGACCGCCGCGAGCAGGCGATCATGGCCGAGCTCATGCTGCGAGGCCGGCAGACCGCCGGCGAGCTTCGAACCCACGCGGGCCGCATGACACCTTTCGCCGACCTCGAGGCCGTGGGCGTTACGCTCAACGCCCTCCGAAACCGCGAATCTCCATTTATTGAAGAACTCGCACGCGAGCCGGGCCGCTCCGCCAACCGCTTCCGCCACTTGCTCGGCCCGACTCACGCCGCTCCCTTGCCGGTTGCCAGTCCGGAAACAGCGACCGTTTTCACAGCCCAGGCCCCGGCTGCGGATTCGGCCAGCCTCGCCGCCCGCGTAACCAAGCTGGAAGATGCCGTTGCCCGCCTGGAAGCCGAAATCGCACGCCTAGGCGGCCACGCCAAATCATCCATCGACTCGCAGGCGATCTGACGGATATAATGGCAGGATGAGACCAGTTCAAAGGAGCGTAGACATGATGTTCCGGGCGATGCAGGATCCCCAGCAGGTTTTCGGAAATCTTCAGGATGAAATGAACCGCGTATTCGACCGCGTGTGGCATGGGGGCATTTCCACGCGGCCGCTCGACGGCCAACAGTGGGCTCCGGGCCTTGACGTCTATGAATACCCCGATCGCTTCGTGGTCCAT
>JBKJYI010000351.1:0-2570 GCA_046715855.1 Phycisphaerae bacterium | reverse complement strand
ATCGGCAGCCGTAGCTTCGTGGCGCGGGCGTGGAGGATCGCCCGCTCGTAGCCGGCGTCGGCGTGGCGCAGGACGCCCATGCCGGGGTCGTTGGTCAGGACGCGCTCCAGCCGGGCGGCGGCCTCTGGCGTGCCGTCGGCGACGATCACCTGGCCGGCGTGGATCGAGAGGCCGATCCCGACGCCGCCGCCGTGGTGGACGGAAACCCAGGTCGCCCCGCACGCGGTGTTGATGAGGGCGTTGAGGATCGGCCAATCGGCGATGGCATCGGAGCCATCTTTCATGCCTTCGGTCTCGCGGTTGGGCGAAGCGACGCTGCCGCAGTCGAGGTGGTCGCGGCCAATGACGATGGGGGCGGAGATTTCGCCACTCGCGACGAGGTCATTGAATACGAGGCCCATCTTCGCCCGCTCGCCATAGCCCAGCCAGCAGATGCGCGCGGGCAGGCCTTGAAAGGCGATTCGCTCGCCAGCGAGCTTGATCCAGCGGCAGAGGTGCTCGTTGTGGGGGAAGGTTTCGAGCACGGCGCGGTCGGTGCGGGCGATGTCCGCAGGCTCGCCGGAGAGGGCGGCCCAGCGGAAGGGGCCCTGGCCCTCGCAGAAGAGCGGGCGGATGAAGAGTGGCACGAAGCCCTGGATGTCGAACGCGTTTTCGACGCCGGCGAGCTTGGCCTGCTGGCGGATGTTGTTGCCGTAATCGAAGGTGAGCGCGCCGCGTTTTTGCAATTCCAGCATAGCGCGAACGTGGTCGCCCATCGAGCGCATGGATTCGGCGATGTAGCGCTTGGGATCAGACTTTCGCAGCGCCAATGCAGCGCTGTAGCTCATGCCGGTGGGCACGTAACCGTCCAGCGCATCGTGGGCGGAAGTTTGGTCGGTCAGCAAGTCGGGCGTGATATCGCGGCGGATCAGTTCTGGCAATAGGTCGGCGCAGTTGCCGAGCAGGCCCACCGAGAGGGCTTCTTGTTTCTCTTGCGCGTCCACAACCCAGCATAGGGCTTCATTGAGATTCGCCGTCCACTTATCCAGGTATCGCGTATTGATTCGCCGCTCGATGCGCGCTTGATCCACCTCGATGCACAGGCAAACGCCTTCGTTCATGGTGGCCGCAAGCGGCTGTGCTCCGCCCATGCCGCCAAGCCCGCCGGTGACGACGAGGCGTCCTCGAAGAGTCCCGCCGAAGTGCTCGCGTGCCGCGGCCCCAAAAGTTTCGTATGTACCTTGCAGGATTCCCTGCGTGCCGATGTAAATCCAACTGCCGGCGGTCATCTGGCCGTACATGGTGAGGCCCATCGCTTCGAGTCGGCGGAATTCGTCCCAGTTGCCCCAGTGGGGGACGAGCATGGCGTTGGAGATGAGGACGCGCGGTGCGTCGGGGTGGGTTTTGACGATGCCGACGGCGCGGCCCGATTGCACGAGCAGCGTTTCGTCGGACTCGAGTGAGCGAAGCGAGGCGACGATGCGGTCGAAGTCGGCCCAACTGCGGGCGGCCTTGCCCGATCCGCCATATACGATGAGCTCGTCGGGCTTTTCGGCCACCTCCGGGTCTAGGTTGTTCATCAGCATGCGCAGCGCCGCTTCCTGCTGCCAGCCCTTGCAGGAAAGCATGTGGCCGCGGGGGGCCGTCACGTTTCTTGGCTGTCCGGCTGCGTCCCTGCTTGGCAACGCTCTATTTTGAATATTCATCTCACTTAGCCTGAGATTATTGATTTCAAGGCCTTGACGATCTGGTTGGCAGTTTCGAGTGCTCTCGCGGCTTGCTCCTGTGTCCACAGTGCCGTTTCGTAGTCGGCCTGATGGCGCGAGGTCATCAATTCATCGTACGCTTTGCCTAAGGATGGAGAAAGCCTTCCGGTTTGCACCAGGTATTTGTGGACGGCGCTCCGGACTCCGGAGTGTCTAACAAACTTTCGGTCTTCGAGAATCAGAACCGCGCAAGCCGAATAAAAGCACGCGTAATAGGCGCGGGCGACCGCGGCCGCGGGACTCGTGGTCAGAACAGCTCTGCCCGCGGCTTGCGCCTCGGCGGATTTCTCCAGCCAAAGCCTGGCGGCTTCGCGTCGAGCTTCCTCTATGGTCACACGGTAACTCCGTCACGGTCCACTTCGTGTCTTAGCGGCATTACCTGATAAACTCCATGAAGCCACTCTTCTAGAGGTATATCCACCAGGCCGAAATACACGTCATGTTCCAATTGGATCGGATAAAGGAGGTCGATCGCCTGCCGGTGTTCGTCCATGCTCAACCGGTGTCTGGTGAGCAATAGCAAATCGACGTCTGACTCTTCGTCACTATCGCCGCGGGCCTTGGAACCGAACAGAATGACCCGCGATATGGGAAGATTCTCGCGCAGTGCCCTTGCTGCTGCCTCGATTGCGAAACGCTCCTGCGGCGAAAGCTTGATTTCGTTCAAAGTTTTCATTGTGCCCTGTATCAAAATTGTAGCGATTCTACGAGATGCGGGCCAACCATTGCGTGCCCGGCATTAATTCAACCCGCGGCGGAGATCCAATACACTCAGCACTTAAGCACCATCAGCTTGATCTCGGTCATTTCTTCGATGGCAAAGCG
>JBKJYI010000350.1:0-3387 GCA_046715855.1 Phycisphaerae bacterium | reverse complement strand
GTCCAGGACGCACGTTTCCTCGCCACCGAGCCCGGGTGCGCTTGACCGTCAATTCCTACAGCAAGAATCGCGTGCGCCGTCTCCCTCTTCGAAAATACGTTATTCAAACCGCTATCGTCGCGGTGGTTTTATGGGTCGGGCTCACGGCGGCATGGAACACCCGGCAGGTCCAACATCGCATGAAGTGCTCCGCAAACCTCATACGCATCGGAGCCGCACTTTCCGCATATCGCGGCCTGCATGCCGATGAACCGCCGGCTCTCGATGCGCTCGTCCAACACGGTCTTATCCAACCACGCGAACTCATTTGTCCCGCGGTGAAGAACCGCCAACCAAACTATCGGTTGGCGGATCAACGAAACGCGGATAGCCCAGACCGGGTGCTGGCTTATGAGCCGCTTGCCAATCATCGGTCGGGTGCAAATGTCTTTTTCGCCGACGGGAAGTGCAAGTTTGTCCCCGCGGGCAAGTTGAAGGAGCTCAACTTGCCCCCGTTGTGACGGAGATGAAGCAGCCTTGTAGATTCGCGAGCCGCGAGCGGTCCTGTGAGCGGCGCGTTCTGATTCGCCCCCTTGCACTCCATTCACTAACCGGCAAAGATCGATACCAAAAGTGCCCCAAATTCGGCGGCGAGCTGATAGTCCAGGTGGGAACCCATTCATGACGGCCAAGTACGCAAAGGATTTTTTGAAAGGCTTGCCCCGCCAGCAGCGGGCCCAATTCCAAAAACTCATCAAGCACGGCGGCGCCTACCTCGAGCGCACCGACGATGGTTCCCAGCTCCTGATCGTGATCGATCCAGGCCGCAACGACGAGGCCGTATGGGCCGCCATGCCGGATTCCGGCGAGGCCAAATGCATCGGCAACCGGGTTCGATAAGCGCACCACCTTGGTTGGATAAGAGCCCTTTGCATCGAAGAGAAGTTTTGGGCCAGCCAATAATGGGTTTGGCGGATTGGTCAATGGAGCCGACGGGGTTCGAACCCGCTACCTCCTGGTTGCAAACCAGGCGCTCTCCCAACTGAGCTACGGCCCCGCGACAAAGGTATCGCGCTGAGGGCCTTTCTGCAATTTCAAAGGCCCCAAATACTCACGCAGCCGGCGCCGTCCCCTCAACTTTCCTGGTTACAATTGCCCTGGTGGACCAAGTCTTTATCATCGACGGCAACAATCTGCTCCATGCGGTGCGCGTCTTGGGTCCCCAGCGGGCGCCCGGGCGCGAAAAGCTGCTACGAATCATTGAACAATGGGCCACTGGCCTTGATCACGATGTGATGCTCGTATTCGACGGCCCCACTCCTCGCGGCGGGTTCGCCGAGCAAATGAAGTCCACCCGAATCGAAGTCGTCTTCAGTGAGTCGCGTACGGCTGACGATTGCATAGTCGAAAGGCTGGAGCAACCACTTCAGGGCGCCAAATTCCTGGTGGTGAGCGACGACTCGGCCATTCAATACGAGGCTCGAAGGAATTCTTCGCAAACCATTTCCACCACGGCCTTCATTGCCCTTCTCTTCCCCCCCGATTCGGTCGCTGCGCCGAAAGATGCAACCGCCCATCAAAGTAAGGACTCCAAACCGATTTTGAAAGCGGAGCGCGACCATTGGCTCGAGTTGTTCGATGACGGAAAGTCTGACCAGCCCTTTGATGGCTTCGACGCAATGCAGCATTAAATATCGATCGACGATCGGCGACAGCCATCTTCGATCATATTTTTGCCGGCACGGCGTCAACCAGCGCGCCGGCAATATCCCGAAGTACCGCCAGCGGGTGCTGATCGGCGTTGACCCGCGAGATGAGCTTTTTTGGATAGGCTTCGAGCACCGGAGCGGTCTCCCGCTCGTAGACGTCGATGCGGTTCTCGATCACGCCCCGGTCGGCGTCATCGGGTCGATTGGATTTTTTCGCCCGCCCAATCAGCCGCGAGATCAACGCGTCGCGATCATCGATCACTAGGTGGACCACCCGCTTCACCTCGATGGAATCCCCCAGCAACGCCACCTGGTTGGGCGTGCGAGGAATCCCATCCAGAAGTAAAGTTTGATAGCCCGGCACAATTCGACCAGCCGCCACCTGGCCTTCAAGGTGACGCAGGAAAACCCTGATCGTCAGATCGTCGGGCACCAGCAACCCCTTGGACGAGTACGATAGAAACTCTTTCCCAATTTCAGAGCCCTTATCCAGCCCCCGAAAAATATCCCCCATCGCAAGATGACGCATGTTGGGCAATTGACCCAGCACCACGCCCTGAGTTCCCTTGCCAGAGCCCGGGCACCCAATCATCAAAATCGCGGAATATCGGTTCGCGTTCAAGGCCGCTCCTTTTCGCGCATGGCGACGGTGCTGCAACCAATCTTATCATTCGGATGGGATCGTCCCAGTTCGCACCGTGGCAAGTTTATCCTCCAACTTCACTCCCACTCGACAGCCTTGATGCACACCGCCGCTGCAAACGAGTATTCTTGACTCGCCACAACACCTACCCGCGTAAGGGTTATCGAACCTCTCGGCGGTTGAAATCGCCCTTGGCGTATCCCATAATGAGGGAGACGAGGCCCGAAGCCTCGCCGGGCCGATCAGTAAGCGGGGACTCTCATGACCCACAGCCTTGGCGCACAATGCGACGAGTTTTATATCAACTGCCGCCTCTACCTGAAGCTCGACATGAGCCTCGATCACGAGTCGATTCTTCACTTTTTCGACCGCATCCGCAAGGACCACCCCAGCCTCAAAAAGCTCCGGCGGCGCGAGGGCGGGGCCTTTTCGCTCGAGGATGAGTCCGACGACAACGGCTCGCGGCGCTGGCTGCGCCTCGAAACCAATAACATCAAGTTCGGCAGCGTGGCCCCCATGGACCTCGAAGAGGTCCGCCCCTTCGGCGCGCTCATCCTCACCCAGGCCCCATATTATTTGACGCTCAGCGACCTGGTCTACGACCACCTCGAAGTCGTCTACGGTTTCGACCTCCGCTACCGCGGCAACCACGACAAGCTCATCGCCGACACGCTCCTCAGCGAGCACCTGGCCGGCGAGTTCCTCCACTCCGACAAGGCCCACCACGTGCTCGACGCCCAGCCGTGCTTCGGAATCGCCCTCAATGACGACTGCGACATGCAGGCCTACGTCGAGGTGAAATCGCGGACCTCGGCCTACGAGGTGCGGGGCGATAACTTCCCCGGCTCGCCCATCAGCGTCCTGCTCACCGTCCGCCGCTATTGGGGCCTGGCCGACGGCGTCCCGCCCAACGAAATGCTCCCCATCCTATTCGACGCCGCCGACGAACTGGCCACCGAAAAAATCGTCCCCGGCTTCGTCAACCCCCTCGCCGCAGCTATTGCCGGTCGCTCGTGAACGCTCCCTCTCCCCTTGGGAGAGGGTCGGGGTGAGGGC
>JBKJYI010000349.1:0-8321 GCA_046715855.1 Phycisphaerae bacterium | reverse complement strand
CCTTCCACGGGGATTGGAATTACATGCTAACTCCACATCAGAGAAATTGAACAAGTTATTGTTGAGCGCGCCCTAAGGCTGTGAGCGCAGTCAGAGTTGTCTGCCCCACGGCCGTAGCTACCTTACCAATGACCTCTTTCGTGTGCGTGCTGGACACATCTTCAATTGAGACCGTGCTTGGTTTCACTTTGACGGACCATTCAATTTGTTCGATTGTCGACGCTGATGCCTCCACGAACATGTTCGCAATATCACGGATTTCATGCTGGAAGTTCGAAATCGCCTCATCGACGAGTTGTCTGATCCTCGACCGAAACTCCACTTCAATGCCCTTGTATCCACCATCGCGTCGAACATGTGCCTGGAAATCAGTGCAAAGTGATCGCAAACGGCTACTGAAAGCATTCCGAAACGCTTGCACAAGGTCGTTGCAATCAGACCTGAACTCGTACTCGCGTTGCGCATGTTTGTTTTCTATCCTATCTATGAGCTCCAGACTGTGCCGCAGTTCGCCGCGCAGCCCCTCCATTTCGGCGTCGCTTTTGATGGAAGCCGAGAGAATCTCTTTCTGGCCAGCGGCAATGGCTCTATTCAGACACAGGACCAACTGCCGGCACTGTGCCTCAATCTCAAAGCGCTGCCCGCCTCTGCTGATATTCGCTCTAATCCTCTTTTTCAACAAGTTGAGTTGAGAAGCACTCTCGCCGCATGAACGACCGTTTGCTGCATCTTCCAAAGCCGCATGAATATCTAGGCTGCAAATGTTGATTGGCCGGTCATCGCTTCGCCTCTTCGCAATAATACCGATCAACCGTTCGTTCTCTTGGAGACTAGCCGCTACTTGGTCTGGGGACTCACCCCACGTATTCTGGACAAAGATGAACTCTGGGCACAATAGCCAAATAGCCTCGAGATATTCGATCTCCGGTGCAGTCAGTGGTGGCGTTGCTCGAAGGACAAATAGCCCCAGTGACAAGTCCTTCACGAACGACATGGTTTCCGTGTCATGCTCACTCAGGGCCCCAAGGCCCGGCGTATCCACAAAGCTCGTTGAATCCGTCAAAAGCGCGGCCTCGGTGAAACAGCTCACCGACGTCACTCTTTTCTCGTTCTTTGGATTATTAGCCTCATTCATGAAGCCGTGTAACGTATCTAGATCGAGTGGCACTCTCTCAACGCGACCGTCCTTGAAAGTAACCTCACACCACGGGCTAGATCCGGCAGAAGAGTGCACGAAACAGATGACGTTGGTTGTGACGCCTACGCCAGTAGGGAGCAGCCGACGTGAGAAGATCAATGAATTAAGCAATGAACTCTTTCCACACCCCTGCGACCCAATCGCCGCCACAAACGCAACCTTCCGCCGCATTTTGACTAACATCAGCGCGGCCTGTTCGTTAAACGCAGTTGATAGCCTCTCCGTGGCGCGTGTGACCAGCGGGCTTGCCAGGATGCGAGCAATTGAGTCGATTATGATAGAGACGTCGAAACTCATGTCGTACCAAGTTCGAGTCTAATGATGCCCTATTAACACCGCTGTAAGGATCCCCAGCAGCAACATTATGGTTCCCAACATTGAATACCGCACCAGCTTACGAAGCGAATCGTGCTGAGCAGCGAAGTGTAGAACGACGCGTTCCTCCGCCTCGCGAACCGCTACCATTGTCGATGTTGTTGCATCACGTATCAAGCTTGAGACCTTCGCATTCAGATCGTCGCTGCGCTGCATCAAAACCTCAGTAGACCTCGATATGTACGAGTCAGTAGCGGTGGAAAGTCTTGAATGTGATTCGGCAATAGCTTCGATCAGTTCTCGCTTCGCCGCACTGAACATGGCAACGAACTCTTCGGATGTCTTCTGCGAAACGGCTCTAACGTCGCGAAGCTGTATCGCGAACATATTTGTGGATCTCTGGAGTTGATCTACAGTCCTATCGGAAGCTTCGCCGATCTTTTCAAAAACCTGACCCTCCACGCCGGACAGAGTATCCTGCAACGATTGCTGGTGCGCCGCGATCGAGAGCGATAGCGCATCTGCTCTTTCCTTCGTGAGAGCGTTCAACCTCGTTTCGCCTTCCGTCACACAAGCAGCAGTAGCGATCATGAGTCGCTCCACTCGCTCGAGTGTCGAAACGAAACGGTGCTCGAGGAGGCCCATAAGGCGATTTGCCTCCTGTTCGAACGCCGGAAGTACCTGCTTCTTAACTCCGATCCCTATGGCCGCGTCCGCTTTTGCGCGTATCATATCCCCAAGCGAATCTACCAACACAGAAATCCGACGCGTTGCGGCGTTGATGTCATCGCTGTGACGCTCGAGTCCAGCTTCGACCTTCTTGAGACCAAGTGTAGCCGCATCGTCAACCGCGGCGCAAAGGTCTGAAGACAGCAGGTCTGCAAGTATTTTGGCGGCATCTTCAGCTAGCGGATCGAGGTCTCTGTGGTCGCCGTTCATTCGATTCCCCTGACGACCCGACCAGCAAACGAAAGCTCAAGAGCGCGCTCGGTAAACGGTGCATGCATTGAGACTCTTTGATCCCGCCAATAGCGAATCAGATCGCGGGCGCTTCCACCTGAACGTAGAACTAGGTCGCATAGATTGATGTAATCGGAGTACCGGGCATCGTAGCGATCAACGTCACAAACATACCATGGTTGTAATTGAAACCCCGCATGCTGTCTGACCATCGAGACAACTTCTAGAGGAAGGTCCTGCAAATGATGGTCAAAGGCTGCCCCGTCGATCGAGACGAACACGACTTTTGCGGCGAACTCACGAAGGAAGGGTAGTCGTGAGTCCCGCATCAGCGAATTTAGACCAGAGGAGGGCTGCGCTGCATTGAAAGCAACAAGAATAACCGATGCATTAACACATTGATCAACAAAAAGCTCGAGGTCAAGTCGATCATCACTTGAGGCGCAAACAAGCGATTGGTTTCGCCCGCCGTGAAAGTCCACGGCGCGAACCGAGTCGTCGAGCTTCGTATTCGCCGTTCTAGTCGGGGCCCTGTTCAAATATGCCGCAAACAATTCGAACTCCACCTTGTCCGAGCCGACCCATAAGACCGAGGTGAACGGCACACCCGAACCTGCAACGAATCACACAGAATCCCAAAATCCCTTGAGAGCGGCCGTCTGCCAGAATCGCTGTACAATGGTTGGGAGGGCTGCGTACGGCGGCGATTTAAGGCTATCGAAGGCCGTGACTTGCTTTCCGAGGGTCGAGAAGGCACTACGAAGAGAACATACAGGACGTTTGCTCGGTTGACTCGCCGGCAGGCCGGTATTGAGTACCTCTTGCAGTTGCTTGGCAATCTGAGGCAATCGACACAACTGATCGGCGGCTAGGCGGCGCAGTGATTTCATCTCCTCCAAGCAACAATTATCAGAGTCTAGCCGCTTCCGAATTGGCTCCAAGTACGTTTCTGATAGAACTTCAGACTGTTCGGCAACCAATTCCATGAACTGTTGACAAGAATCATCAAAGAATGATTCAATGCTCCGGTTTAGTGCTTCGATATCTACTGATTCGCTCGTCGTGGTTTTTCGCTCCTTTCTGACACCCCATAACCAATCGGCAAACATTCCGAAGAATGATGTTCGTGGAACCGCAACCTCATGAGTAGACGTATGCTCTACAATGTGATCGCTAACGGAAGGAAAACTCTCAAGATGTAACATCCGATTCCTGAATGATTCTCTACTCGGAGCCAGATTGACGGCAGTCAATTCTCTGCGACCTTCCAAGCGAAATGATTGCAGCGCAATAATTTGCTCGTCGCTGACAGAGCGCCAGTTATCCCTTATCTTCATGATGAGGCGGCGCACTGCGGAAATGTCGCTGCCACAGCTTTTGAACAGCATGGATTTTCCATGGGCGGCCAACCGGCCAGGGTTTGTTGCTTCTTTGATCGATCGAACCAGATCGTCGAGTCGCCTTGTGAGCTGCATTTCAGCTTGCGCTAGACGATCAAGCTGCTGGACCAGTTCCTGTTCCTCGAATGTTGCCGTGGCCCGATGTTTGAGTGTTCCTGGTACTTGCTGGATTGCGGAGACGAGAGATACGATCAGCGCCCTAGCACGATCGAGTCGAGTTGCCGAGAGGTTCTCGGCCAAGTCCATTCTGAAGTTGGCTAAGGCCTCGATGACACGCTCAAAGTTTGACTGCTGCCAACGGGGATGTGTTCGATCGGCGCATGCCTCTCTAGCCCATAACGAAGAAACCGCGACAATTCCCCCGTCTTTGAGGCGCGGATAGTTCCGAATGCTGAGTTCCATCTCTCGCACTAGATTAACGAGTTTGTCCTCTCGCGTCATGATAACGCGTCCGTTTTCTGTCTCCTGCTTAATGCCATCGCTGCATGAAATGACGAAAAGGACCCTTTGATCGTTTTCGATGACTTTCGAGAGTAGCTCCCCTTCACTTAGCGTCAGGCGCGCATGACGACTGTGGGTCATGAAGACGACGATGTCGGCGATGGGAAGGCATCTACAAAGTGTGACCTGCTCGTGCTCCTCCAGCCCATAGGCGTCAGTGCCGGGCGTGTCGATCACCTCGAGATCCCGTGGAAGGCAGCACGACGGTAGTTCAAGTTCTAGCCTCCATACGTGCTTGATATTGCCGGGGTTCTCGTCCTCCGAGCAAAAGCTCTTCACGAGCGAAGGCGTTACTTCTGCGTCGACGAAAACCTCTACTTTGTCATCCGGGTACACAACACTCAATTGCGGGCGCGAGCCGTATCGACATATCACCGGAAGATTCGTCGTCGCTTTGGATTGTTCCGGCAAGATCTCTTTTCCGAGCAGCCCGTTAATGAACGTTGATTTGCCGCTCGATGTAATCCCCACTACACCAATGCGGAGTCGCCCGGCATCAACTTCACGGAGGAGTATTTCGAACTTCGTTTGCCAAGTCGGAAGAACCTGTTTAAGAGGAGCAAGAAGTTCCAGGCAGCGATGCAGAACCTCACTGACAGGTCCAGAAAGTTCGGGATTGAAAGCCCGTTTCTCTTTGACTTTCGGCCTCTTCCTCCGACGCCGCGTATTTTTTGCTCGATTTGTCATCTTGCTCACTCGTTCCCATCACGGCTTGCTCGGGCTGGCCAAAGTAGTCGGAATGGTCTTAGAAAACCCTCTGCTTCAAGCCCACGAACAATATTCGCGGCAATTGCACCTGTGGCCCGAGCGATCTCCCCTAGTTTGAGAGCCCCGCAAATTCCATCACCGCATTGACGATCCGATCGGCGGCATGTCCCTCACCGTACTCTCGGTGAACCTCGGCGACGCGATCGGCGTTTGTCATCGCTTTATACGCCTCTTCGCACTGCAGGAGAGTCTCGACACCACAAACGATTGCCTCGTTTGAGGTGCCCACGAGTTTCGCCAACCCGGCGTCAATCGTCTCAGGTCGCTCCGTCTCATTTCTCAACACCAGTAGTGGCTTCCCAAGAAGGGCTGCCTCCTCTTGAATCCCACACGAGTCAGATAGAATCAGCCATGATCTCCGCATAAGAAACACGAATTCACGATACGGAATCGGCTCGTGAAGTTCTACCCGCTCCTGATCGCCAAGCACATCTTTCGCTACTTGGACGACGTTTGGATTTGGATGAACAGAAAAGTCGACATGCAACTCCTCGTGGTTCAATACAAGGCATCGCACTGCCTCAAGGGCGCTGCGCATTGGCGCGCCGTGACTCTCGCGTCGGTGCATAGTGAGGAGTATATGTTTCCTTCCATCAAATTCGATAGGCAGATTGAGCGGCTTTCCGCACGAAATCATGAGCAATGCATCGAGGACCGTGTTCCCCGTGTGTCGCACCAAGACTTGCGATACGCCTTCACATAGCAAATTCGCACAAGCTTGCCGGGTTGTACACAAATGAAGAGAGCTCAGACTCGTAACAACCCGTCTAAACATTTCCTCCGGAAATGGTGCAGTCACTTTTCCCGTACGCAATCCTGCCTCAACATGGACGTGCGGAATTCCAAGAGATGAAGAAATCAGCGCCGTACATAGCACCGACGCTGTATCGCCAACCGAGATTGTCAAAGCCGGCTTAAGCCTCCCGATAATCTGGCCTAACCCTTCAAGAAGCCGCTTGACTAATTCTTCCAACGGTTGTCCACGTCGGAATGTCTCCAATTCTACGTCTGAGACCACACCGAACTCTGCGGCTGTGCAACGGATCATGTGGTCATGTTGGCCAGTGCTGATTACCTTTACCAACACATGGGGTATGCGTCTTAGGCGCAGAATTACCGGAGCAAGCTTGATTATCTCCGGCCTTGTTCCTGCCACGCAGCAGATTTCGATCAATTCCGCCACTGTCCTCGCCCCTACGCCCATGTCCCAACGATTCGGCGCAATAGCCAGCTCCCCGCAGCACCCGACTTTATGTAAGCTTCAGATGCGTGAGTTTTTCGATAAACTCTATGACACAGTCGCCCGTATCATGTTCTGAAACTATTCCGTTTCGCGCTGCGACAATCCTCTGCAGGGCACTAGATCCACTAATTCGCGAACACCCTGGTCTCCCTATCTCCTCCAACAGTATTTCATCAATTTCGAGGTTGCCCATGAATGCTCCATTTGCAAGAATGAGTTTGTTTTGCATATCGTGGTGATCCCCTACAAACCGATCTAAGGCCTCCTTAAGAGCAAGAGCAGGAGATACGCTCGCGGCGACTATATCAACAGCGTTCTGAGACTTCGTGATTCCCAGCGTCTTACTCAAATCAGGAAGCTTGCATTGCAGGGTAGTACACAAGAAATCGTGAACGTCTACCTGCAATTGGGCGATTGCAGCCTTCCTCTTGACCCGCTCAGTTTCTGACGCTTGCAGCTCCACGTTTATTGTTATGATGTGCTCCTTTGGTTCAAAATCGTAGTCTTTGAATCGTTGTTCCAATAGCGGCCGCAATCGCTCAATGACCTTCACCTGCGCGGCATCAATGTGTGTAGACGGGTACGACACACGCTTGACCGGGTCGTACAAAGCTGCTCCAGCTTCCAGCACACAGCAAAGATTGCGATTTGCATTTGGTAAAGACAGCGTTTGGCACATTAATTCCGTGTAACCTTGCGACCGGTTAGAAACTAGGACGAGCGGAGGGTATAAGGGTGTATCATTAACGAACTCGCAATATTGACGCAGCTTGTGGATTGTGCGAAGTGAGACTACTTCGCGCTGGCTCGGCGTTACCGCGGCGTCCAAGCCCACCGCTATGAACGCTGGCATCCCATCTCGGCGGCGCCTGCGCATTCCGCGCGGCCTAGATGACATGACTGAATCGATTATGGCCGAAAGGCTTCGTCGCTTCGCTTGATATTTTTTCAGCGAAGCAAATACACCTTCGCAGCCCAGACAAAATGCACCGAAAGCCATAAGCTTCAGTGCTTCGTCGCCGACTACGTATAATTTACGCGTCAATTCCAGTGCCGGTTGTGGTGGTGATGCTGGTTGTGGTGGTGATGCTGGTTGTGACTGCGAGGCGATGTACGCAATGTAGTTATCTTTCCATCCATTCACATTAAGCCAGAGGATAAAAAGGCCAATGGATATGAAAAGACAAAGCACCCGGAAAAACTGGGATGACTGATCCCTGGATGAGCTCGGCGCTCCAACCTGCTTTTGCACTGTCATAAGTCGCTATCCTTGCCGTGACACCATTTTCACTAGAGTCAGAGCAACTGCACACCAACGCACTTCTCAATAATGCTCACTACAGCGTCTGCATCCGATTCGTCTACTTCGTAAGTCTCATGGCGAACGCTCGCATCGCGACCCGTACCCTTCTTCCGATCTGTTATGACCGTCTGTACTTCCCCTTGCGCGTCCTTTGCCGAGACACCGGCGAACCCGACGGCGGCCAACAGAGCGGCGTCATTAGCAAAATGCCCTATAGAAAGTACGTTACTAAGCTTGAGATCGCTAATGCCCGCAATGACCTCCTCGACGGCGCCGCACTTGGTCAGACCCTTCGGGGTAATATCGACAGCGTTACACGTCGAAGCTACGTCAACCTTGTCAAAGAGGCCGGCATGCTGGAGGAGAGCCTCGACCTTTCTTTCCAACATCTTAAGAGCCTGCACCATTTGATTCGACGCCAGTTTCTCGCAGACCGCCTTTTCGAATTCCGCGACCGTTCCAGACGCTGGTGTGGCTTTGTCAAGCGCACTCAGAGGCAGTGACGTTTGCATCTGGAGATTGATGGTAACCATGTACTCTTTCGGTTCAAATTCAAATTGTTCACCGAAGTATGTTCGTAGAGTCGATCGAACTTGCGGCATAATAGTGGGACCACTCGCGTTGACGAAAGCC
>JBKJYI010000348.1:0-3003 GCA_046715855.1 Phycisphaerae bacterium | reverse complement strand
GATTTCGAGAGCGACTGCCTCGCGTTGCCTGATGAATTTGATGGCTACGGACCATGGTAGAGAAGGAGTTTTCGGATGGACAAAATGGCGAGTCGTTGCGGACAACCAAGGCGCGTGCGTAGCAGCAGCCTTGTACTTGAATACCATGAATGAGTCTGCCTTCCTCGACCAGCTTGCGAAATCCACGGCCATCGTGAAGGGGCCATCCGTCAATGTTCGTGAGCGGGCGGAAGGATGCGGATTTCTGAGGCCGTTTCGCGACGACAAGGATTTCCTGAGTGTCCTCTACCTAGTTGATTTGCCCCATAATGCCGCTGCCGCAGCGGACACAATTCTCGATGGTGATTATGTGGCAAGGGTGAAGGGGGCTGGACGAGACGGGATGGTTTTCCGAAATCGAAGTGACGACCGGTTGGTGCGAGAGCTCTTGTCACTTGCTGCTACCAGGGCCGATACTGGGACGACGACTGCCGAGGCCTGCGCGGGAATCGGAACTCTCGATGGGTATATTGGGGTAGGACTTAGGATGGTGAAGATCGTTCGTGTTTGAAACGCGGCGGCCAGAGTTGCGTCGATGCCGGTTTGTCGTTTTTCTTGTTGGCTTCGCAATTGGTCATTTAGCAATTTGAACTGTTTCCCAACACTTCCAAGGGTGGCTCATCTTGTACTATTTATTGAACAGAAAAGGCGCGGCTCCACCATAACAAGGAGACGGCAAAGCAATGGCTTGCACGCGCGTTCAGCTCATCGAACTACTGGTGGTAATTGCGTGCTCGTGTCATTGCTCGTGTTAGCGTTGTCACGTGCGCAAGGATCAGCTCAGTCCGACGTTTGTTTGTTCTGGCCCCAAGCGCTCGTGAGGGCCTTAGTGCTCACCGCGAGCAAAGATTCGTTTGTTCCGGGAGCGTTTGCCAAAGATCGATGACAATAATTGGCGTTTAAGCGATTCCATTGTTGGACTGGCTGTAGTCTTGGATCGTATTGTATTTACCTTGTGACTGGGAGGCAAACATGTTTGGAATCCACTTCGGATTGTATCGACCTAGAATTGTCAGTCGCAAGGGCGCCGCTACCCATATGCGAATTGTGTTATTGTTCCTTGTTACCTCACTCATCGCTGGATGCCCACCAAGGAATTTCGTTATCGATCCTTCTACACTTTGTCGATGCAATGTTGGGATCGACGATCCTTGTTTCGGCCTCGACCTGGACTGGCATGATACGGTAGATAATCTGCTGGAAGTTGCCGGCCGAAATTTCGCCGATAATGATCATGTAGGCACGGAGTGCCAGGGTGAAGTGTTAATTGCATGGGATTGGCCTCCTCTGGAGTTCAATTCCTGGCGGCCGGTCACAGGGTATCGCCATAACATGTCGGGCACGCTCCATCACTTCAATTGGAATTATGACGAGGACGAGGATTGGAATCTGCACATAGTGCCCGCCTCTCGATTCTCGTTCCTGATCGGTGACGTGGAATCATTGCATCCGGAGTCCGAGGATGAACACAGGAAATGCGGCGACTCTCCTTGCATGGAGGCAGAGATATCTCCCGACAAGCAATTCTGGGACAATCCGTGGTTCTTCGAACCCGGTGCCCACTCCGAGGATAACGACGGAAATGGATATTCTTGGTTGGAAGGTAGGCAAGTCGGAGTGCATGGCGTCTGGATCATGGATGCCAACCACGATTTCAAAGCCGAGATTCACCCCGCCGAACTAATGTGGTTTAAAGATCATTTCGAAGGGGGGTTTGGCGACACAGGGCCTTTCGATATTTTCTGGTTGATGCTCATGCAGGATAATACAGGGCGATTTGACGACCACGACAATTTCGATTGCGACGGCGATGCACCCGATGGTTGGCAGCCGTGGACCCAATCGCCTCGCTCCGGACAATTCGATATCGCTTTTGAAGTCAACCCGGCGACCGAAGTCGTCAATTTTACCATCGTTGAACTCTTCAACCGCTTCGTCGTGACTGATCAGAATCCCATGGCACGACGCGATGCTGATGATGGAAGATCCCATGCGCTAGAGTACAACGGCCGGGAGGTCGTTCGAGTGGAAGAGACTCAACCGAACGATGCTGATTTGGGCGTACTGTTTAGGCGCCTTTGTTTGCGCCCCGATGGGAAGCTTCAGGGGTTCGTCTCTATCAGGAGCCAAGTCGGTGGCGATGACGACAAGGATGAAGAGGGATTTCATATTCTTTATGTCTCGCGGAGTGTGAGCCCAGGACGGCGTAAGATTCAGTTGCCGCCCCAGAGTAGCTTGGCGCGACTCTTGGTAACATCCTCCGACATCGATGGCTCTCTCCAAGCTAGCGGAGATCATTTCGCAGGAGACCTGAAGATCACGCTGCATGGCAGCCCTGCCGCATCGGCTGGAGACTACCACATCGAAAGAGTGCAATTCGTACATCGCGATGGTCGAAAGGACTTGGCCTTCGAACAGCAGCATGGCAGCAAGCAAGGTGTGGTAAAGGATGTGCCACTGATCGCCGATGGGCGTATTGCTGTGACCTCGGCGTCGGGCTATGTTTCGAACGTACGCACGCCGTCGCTAGCTTTGGCGTCCGGGATCCACGAAAACATTATCCGCTCGGCGGCCGACTTGGTTGCTCACGACTTTTTGCCAAGGGCGCTCGGGTTGACCTCGTCTGTCGCCCAGCAGAGGAAAGTCGAACTGACGCGCTTCGATGAGCTGCGTCTCAGGTTGAATCCCCGCTACGGTGCATATAAGACAAACGAAGTCATGACTGATAAGCCATCGCCTTTTGCACGAAGGCTAAATCGTGCAATCGTCGAAAAGGATGAGGGGACACTCAGGGATTTTTTCCAGACGACTGAACCCTTTACAATCGAGTGGACTTTTTTGGCTACTGATCTGACTACCGGAAAGTCTGTACCCATCCAGCTGGACAATGAGCCAAGGTCGGAGGGGGTATTTGTCGATGTTGTCTCTGATCAATTTCGCAACGATTCCGTTAACATCAGTTTT
>JBKJYI010000347.1:0-5837 GCA_046715855.1 Phycisphaerae bacterium | reverse complement strand
CCCGCTCCCTCACGGTCGCGGTACTGATTTATCAATCGCCAATGCACCACATAAAAAATACATATCATTCTGTCCGCTTCCTTACGGGCGCGGCTCTGTTTTCAGTTTGTCGCGCAGATTTTTAAGTCCCGCGTGCATCAGGAATCCCACATTGCTTACGCTGTGCCCGGTGACTTCGGCGATCTGCTTGTAGCTCAGGCCGGCGCCCATGCGCAGGCGGATTACTTCTTCCTGATCGGGAGAGAGCGTTGATAGCAGTGCCAACAAATCGGCGTTGTGTTCGACGGCGCTGACTTCGCGTGCTGCGCTGGGCGGAGGGCCGGCCATTGTCGCTTGCATCGCCGGGGTAAGAGTCGTCATCGTGGTCATGCGACCGCCCTTTCGTTTCGCATCGATCGCCAGGTTGCGGCACACCGCGAAAAGCCACTGCGGCATTCGGCCGTTGAGCTGCCCGCCTTCGCGGCACAGTCGCAGGAAAACTTCCTGCACCACGTCGCGAGCGGCCTCGGCGTTGCCCGTGAGGCGCGCGGCATACCCCAGCAGCGGCCTTTCGAATTCCGCAAAGGCCTGCTTCGCGTGCACCGGATGATCTGGGGGCGATTGCTCGCTCATCGACGCCGCCTCAAGCCGCCGCGGGGCCGCTCACACATAAGAACGATCCTGTGGCCGACTTATTAGAAGATTTTGTCCAGAAAAAGTTCCAGATTACGGTTCGCTACTGGGACCATGGCGGCGCTGCGCTTGGCCATGGCACCCAGTCATCGTACCGGACATTCGATTATCCCCATTCCATGGTGTCGAGGTTGGCGGAGGCGAAGCGTTGCTGGCGTTCGACCATGTCGCGGTAAAGGCCGTCGGCGGCGATGAGGTCGCCGTGCTTGCCGATTTCGATGATGCGGCCTCGATCGAGGACCACGATCATGTCGGCGTGGGTGATGGTGCTGAGGCGGTGGGCGATGACGAAGGTGGTGCGGGTGGCGCGTTTTGGGGAACCGTTACTACCGACCCCCCTTAATCCCCCCTTAGTAAGGGGGGAGGCTAAGTCCGCGCGAACTGAAGTTCGCGGCTCGCTTTCGACTGCGGAAGACTTTCGCCATTCCTCGTTCGCGCGAATTGAAGTTCGCGGCTCGCGCGGGGGGGAAGGATCTGTAGAAGCCCGCTCGTTGATGTGATCGAGCAGGTCGGAGAGGGACGCCTGGATGAGCTGCTCGCTTTCGGTGTCGAGGTTGCTGGTGGCCTCGTCAAGGATGAGAATTTCGGGGTCGGCGAGGATGGCGCGTGCGATGCTGATGCGCTGGCGCTGGCCGCCGGAGAGCTTGACGCCGCGCTCGCCGATCAAGGTGTCGTATTTTTCGGGGAGGCGGTCGATGAACTCGTGGGCGTTGGCGCGGCGGGCGGCGTCGAGGACGGATTCCTCGTCGGAGTGCCGCCGGCTATAGGCGATGTTCTCGCGGACGGTGCCGTCGAAGAGGAACGTTTCCTGGCCCACGACGGCGAGGCGGCTGCGGTAGCTGGCGAGCTGGATTTGGCGGAGGTCGATGCCGTTGATGAGTATCGCGCCGTGCGTGGGGTCGTGGAAGCGGGCGACGAGGTCGGTGAAGGTGGTTTTGCCGCCGCCGCTGGGGCCGACGAGGGCGACGACGCTCCCGGCCCGTACGGTGAGCGAAATGCCCTGCAAAACAGCCAAATCCTTGCGGTACTCGAAGGCAACGTTTTCGAAGCGAATTTCGTTGATGGGGAAGGGAGCGGGGGCGGCGCCGGGCGCGTCGGGTTTTTCGTCTTTGCGTTCGAGAATGTCGAAGACGCGTTCGAGAGCGGCCAAGGCCTGCTGCGTCGAGCTGAACGAGTTCACGATCATGGAGACGGGGTGCAGCAGCATGACTGCGTACATCTGGAAGGCGACGATGTCGCCGATGGTGCCGGTGCCGGCGATGACCAGGTAGCCGCCGACGCCGACAATCGCGAGCGTGGTGGCGGGGATGAGCAGGCCCCAGCCGCCGCTGACCACAAGCTGGAGTTTTTCGGCTAGCAAATTCTTGCGAATGATGGTGTGATGGGCGACGGCGTAGTCGCGCTCTTCGCGGCGCTCGCGGCGGAAGGCGCGGACGACGCGGATGCCGCCGAAGGTTTCGGTGACGCGGGCATCGATGCGCTCGCGCTCCTCGGCCATGGTGCGGTAGATCGGGCGGACCTTGCGAATCCACATCAGGTTGACCAGCACGATCGGCGGGATCATCAGGCTGGCGACGAGGGCCATCTGCCAGCTGAGGAAGATGAGCACGCCGACGGTGAGGAGCACGCGGATGGCGGCGACGCCCGGGGTGATAACGGCCATCTGGACCAGGCCGGTGACTTTGTCGGTGTCCTGTGAGAGGCGCGAAACGATTCCGCCGCTTTTGAGGTCGGAAAGTTCGGCGAGCGGGAGGCGGAGGAAGCGGTCGAAGAGGCGCTGGCGGAGGCGGAAGATGACTTTCGCATTGAGCAGGGACATGAGGTAGGTGCGCCAGGTGTCGATGCCGGTGGTGAAGACGAGCATGGCCATCATGGCGGCGGTGACGGCGAAGAGTTTTTGCCGTTTGATGGCGGGGTCGAGGGCGCCGCTGGGGAGCACGTTGTCAATGATGTATTTGGTGGCCAGCGGGAGGAGCAGGTTGAGCACGACGCTGGTCAGTGCCAGGACGAAGACGAGGGCGAACATCGCGCGATAGGGCCAGAGCCAGCGGCGATACTGGCGGATGTAGTGTCGGCGCTGGGCACGGTCGCGCGTAGGGCGTTCGGCGGCGAGCTTCTCCGATTTGGTGTGGTCGGGGCCGTGTTTGCGGAATTCGCGGTAGCGGGATTTCGAGGATAAATGGGCCATTCCGCCAGATTATATCCGAACTCCAAGCGCAAGCGCGGAGGTGTTTCCGATCATCGGATCCGGCCGACGAACTACACAGCGAACTGCTGCCGCATTGAATGCCATGAGTAACAGGCTAGAATTTGAACAATGAAGTCTTATACGGTCAGTGATGGAAAGCTCGTTCTCGTTCTCAAGGAGGCCCGCGAAGGAGGCTTCGTCGTCACTTCGCCGCTCGATCCCGAAATGATCACCGAGGCCGAAACTGTTACCGAAGCGTTCTCGAACGCTCGCGATGCCCTAAAGGCACTGCGTCAATCGCGCGTCAAGCTCTTTCGCAAACTTGCCCGCGCTTCGGGATAACCAAACTTGAAGCGTCGTGATCTCATCTACAAACGCTCAATGAATTGTGAGACGGACAATCCTGAAACCCGGATGAGCGATCGCAACGTGCCCGGGGCCAATTCCCGATGCTGCGGAATCGACAAGCTCACATTGAGCCCTTCCATCAGCATCACAACATGACTGCCTCGCTGGCGATCAACCCGCCACCCGGCTTTTTCGAATGTCCGAACTGCTTGTGCTCCGGAGAGGACCGGAAGCTTGGGCATTAGATTGACACCTCAAGCTCTCGGATCGCCACCGTCAAAGGCAAGCCATTGGCCGCACGAGCTTCGAGGCAGGCCTGGATGGCCTCGGAAATATTTTCCAATGCTTCCTGCTCGGTGCGTCCCTGGGAGATGCATCCTGGTATGGCAGGGCATTCGGCGACGATCATTCCCGTTTCGTCACGGTCCAAGTTTACGAGGAATTTCATAGGGTCAATCTTAACCAGCATGTGCGGACCGGCAAAGTCGCCAGAAAATGAAACGAGCCGCAGATTCTCCTCCGCGACTCGTTGTTTGGACTTTTGGACGTTTGGCTTTTTGGACGTTTATCCCGCCGAACCGGTTTTCGTGCCGGGGGGCGAAGTCTTGAGGCGATCCTCGACCGACATGTTCAGCGCCTTAACCAGGAAGGTCCAGCGATCGGCGGCTTCCTCAATTTGCTTGGAGGTCGGCTTGCCTGCGCCGTGACCGGCCTTGGTCTCGATGCGGATGAGCACGGGGTTGGGGCCCGCCTGGGCCTCCTGCAATGCGGCGGCGAACTTGAAGCTGTGGCCCGGGTGGACGCGGTCGTCGTGGTCGCCGGTGGTGATCATGGTGGCGGGATACTTGGTCCCCGGCTTGATGTTGTGCAATGGCGAATAGGCCTGGAGCACCTTGAACTCTTCGGGGTTGTCGGGCGAGCCGTAGTCGCTGGTCCACGCCCAGCCGATGGTGAACTTGTGGAAGCGGAGCATGTCCATGACGCCGACTGCGGGGAGGGCCGCGGCGAAGAGGTCTGGCCGCTGGGTGATGCAGGCGCCGACCAGGAGGCCGCCGTTGCTGCCGCCGCCGATGGAGAGCTTTTCCTTGGACGTGTACTTGTTCTCGATGAGCCATTCGGCGGCCGCAATGAAGTCGTCGAAAACGTTTTGCTTGTTGAGCTTGCGGCCCGCGTCATGCCACTCCTTGCCGTACTCGCCGCCTCCGCGGATGTTGGCCACGGCCAGGACGCCCCCCATTTCCATCCAGACCATGTTCGAAACGGAGAAGAACGGGGTGATCGCCGCGTCAAAACCGCCGTAGCCGTAAAGGTAAGTCGGGTTCTGGCCGTTCTTGATCAGGCCTTTCTTGGAGGTGATGAAGAGCGGGATCTTGGTGCCGTCTTTGCTCTTGTAGAAGACCTGATTGGTCTCGTACTCCGCAGTGTTGATGTCTACTTTGGGCTTCTTGAAATAGGAACTGCTGCCGGCTGAGACGTCATAGCGATAAATCGTGGCGGGCTGATAGTAGCTGGTGAAAACGTAGAAGGTTTCCAAATCATCCTTGCGCCCGCCGAATCCGCCGGCGGTGCCAAGACCTGGCAGCTCGATGTTCTGCAGATGCTTGCCGTCCATGTTGAACACCGCGACTTGCGAGTAGGCATCCTTTAAATACTGGGCGATCAGGCGGCCACCGACGCTGGAAACTCCTCGCAGCGTCGCCGTTACCTGGGGGATGATTTCCTTCCAATTTCCGCGGCCCGCATTATTGATATCGAAAGCGACGACGCGACCCTTCGGAGAGCCGTAATCGGTGCGGAAATAGAACGTGGCGCCGTCGTTGTCGATGAAGTCATACTCGGCCTCGAATTCGCGGATCAACTCGACGATGGGGGAGTCGGGCTTTTGCAGGTCTTTGTAAAAAATGAGATTCTTGCGTTCGGTGCCCTTCCAGACGTTGATGATGGCGTACTTGCCGTCGTCGGTCACGCCCGCGCCAAAGCCCCACTCCTTTTCGTCGGGGCGTTCATAGACGAGTTGATCTTCGGACTGCGGCTTGCCAAGGGTGTGGTAATAGAGCTTATGGAAGTAGTTCGCGCTCTTGAGCGCCTCGCCTTCCTTGGGCTCGTCGTAGCGGCTGTAGAAGAAGCCTCTTTTGTCGTGGGTCCATGATGCTCCGGAGAATTTCACCCACTTGATGTGGTCGGGGAGGTCCTTGCCGGTTTCGACCTCGCGCACGTGCCACTCCTGCCAGTCGGAGCCGGACCTGGAAAGTCCGTAAGCCATGAGCTTGCCGTCCTCGGTGATGTCGTAGCCGCTGAGGGCGATGGTGCCGTCTTCGGAAAGTTTGTTGGGATCGATCAGTACTTTCGGCTCGCCCGAGAGAGAGTCCGTCCAATAGACGACGCTTTGATTCTGCAGCCCGTCGTTCTTGGAGTAGAAGTAGCGGCCGCCGCGCTTGAAGGGGATGCCGTAGCGTTCGTAGTTCCAGAGATGCGTGAGGCGGTTTTTGATTTGTTCGCGCTGCGGGATTTGCTCGAGGACACCGAAGGTAAGCTTGTTTTGGGCCTCGATCCAGGCTCGTGATTCCGGAGTGTCGGCGTCTTCCAGCCAGCGGTAGGGGTCGGGGATTTTCAGGCCGTGGTATTCGTC
>JBKJYI010000346.1:0-2651 GCA_046715855.1 Phycisphaerae bacterium | reverse complement strand
ACCTGAGTCCGCGCGAACTGAAGTTCGCGGCTCGCGATACGGCTCGATCAGACCATGCTCTTGAGGCCCTTAAGGGCCAGGACTTTGACCACGTTGCGGGCGGGCTTGGCCTTGAACATCATCTTCTCGCCGGTGAAGGGGTTCACGCCTTCGCGGGCCTTGGTCGCGGGCTTGCGAATGACCTTGATCTTCATGAGGCCCGGCACGGTGAACATGCCCGGACCTTTTTTCAGATCGGTCTTAATCAGGTCGGTGAGGGTGTCGAAGACCGTGGCCACCTGACGCTTGCTGAGGTCGCTGGCGGTAGCCAGTTCGCCGAACACTTCGGACTTGGATCGCACCTTGGAAGTGGGTTTCATCGTCGCCTTTTTCGCCATGTATCGCATTCCTTTCAGTAGTTTGCCTTCAACCATCCACTGGTTGTACGGCGAAATCTAAGCAGGTTGGCCTTGGAATTCAAGCTTTTTCCCGGAAAAAACGCATATTTTTCGAGAATTCTTTTCGATCGTTGCGGATTTTTGCTGAAGTTTTCTTCGGTGAGGTACGCCACGACCGACTCGGCGGAAGAGGAAAAGACTGCAAAAGGGCTGTTTTTTCATATTCTGCACCTAGTCTGCGACATGCACAGGGGCCTGTGAAATTCTGCGCTTGCGGATGGAAAGTTCCGGCGCTTCGCGGATGCAGGTTTTGAGGATGTTCAAGGAAAGGCCCAGCAAGCCCCACACGCTGCGCACCACGCTGCCTTCCGACTTGGCCACTTCGGGGTAGCCGCGCTCGTCGGCGCGGGTCGTTTCCCAATTGTGAAAGAGCCGGCCCCATACGCTGCTCATAGCCTGCTTGACGCGCACGCGGCCTTTGATCGGGTACCAGAAAGAGTCGTGGTAGAGGACGCTGGCGATGTACGCCCAGGGGGCCAGCCAGGTTTTCAGAGACCACTCGAGGAAGCCGCGCATTTTGCCCCAGTAAATCTTGTGCTGCATGGAGGCGGCGAAGGTCATCCGCTTGAATGGGCCTTCGAAATCCCAGTTTTCGCGGGCCGCATCGACATCTCCGACGAATTCGATGTTCCGCGTGTCGCCGCAGCCTAGCCCTAGTTCGTGAGCCAGCCGGATGAACTTCACGTCGCGGAGCGGATCGAAGCCCATGAGCCGGGCGGCCGTTGCGTCGATGGCCACCTGGTCGGCGGAGGCCAGCAGAACGTTCTTCACCAGCGGGATCATGCAGCGAGGACCGGGCCCGTCGCCGGCGAAGGTGCCGTCCATCACCGCGAAGACTCCGCGGTGGATTTTCTTCTGGATCATGAGCAGATCGACGAGCGTCTCGTGAATCACCGGGTGGGTCCAGTGGCGGTGCTCGTTGAGCAGGCCGCCGAAAGCGTTCTTCATGGCCCCGGTCATGGTGGTGAAGACGTGGGTCTTAACGGTCGGCAGGTGGATGATGTTCTCACCGATGAAGCGGCGGGGGATGCGGAAGCCTTTCGGATAGACCTCGTTGAGGCAGAGGAACTTGTCGGCCAGGTCGCCGACGGCCTCACGGATGGGGATCCATTCCACGTCGTCTTCGTAGAGGTGGATATTTCGCAGGCCGTGGGCTTCGACCACACCGACCTGCTTGTTCTCGCGTTCACCGAGGCGGGCGTCGATCACGACCGTGCGATTGTGACAGGCGTGGATGAGGTTCGGGTCGTAGCCGTCCTTCTTGAGAGTCCGGATCACGCCCTCGAGCTGCCAGGGGGTGGTGGAGGCGGCGGGGTAGAAAAAGTGCCAGGAGATGTTCACCTTGAGGGCCGTGTCGGCGTCTTTGGCGATTACGTCCTGGTAACCCGCGAGGTTCATAAGGCGGTGGTAGTCGGCCAGCACGGTGGCGGGCGAGGTGCGAACGATGGCTACTTTTGAATTTGAGTTCATGGTTCCCCCAGCTGGCTCGGCTGATCTCAAGGTCTTTGTCGGATTATAGCAGGGGATTGCGAGGCAACGAGGCAAGGAGGCACGTAGGCACGTAGGCACGCAGGGATGGCAACCCCCCGACCCCCCTGAGAGGGGGGAAGGACGAGATCGGTTGTTGGGAGCCGTGCGTCGAAAAGGCGCGCGGTAAAGTGAGTCTTTCACATCGCTTTGTTCTGACAGTTTTCATTTTGTGCGCTCGCTCTCGTGCAGCCGTGGGTGGTGGTGGTTTTCTTTTTCATTCCGGGCATTGGATGGTCCCTTCCGCGCATCACAACCTTTAGAACATGAGGGGCGCGCGGAAAAGAATGGCGAACGTCGAATGGCGAAGAGCGAATTGAAGCGGGAGAGGAATGGCTGGCGGGGGAGCGGGCCGCAGATTAACGCAGATGAACGCAGATTTGAAAGGGGTCGCAAACCAAGAAAAAGGTGCATCAAACGGCGATGCACGTTTCCGTCTTTATAAATCCATGTTCTGTTGATACAATGCCGCCTCACCCATTTTCAGGGTCATCGGGTTGGCGGTTTGGCGAGGGGGGTACTATGCGATTTTGCGTTTCGGCGCGAGCGATCGTTTTTCTTGGATTGCTGATGCATGCCCGTGCCGAAGGGGACTCCAGCCGCCCAACATCCCAGCTTCCTGTAGCTTCAAGGACTTCAACCACGACGGCGGCGGCCGGGGTTGTCGCTCACGGAACTGTTGTCGGC
>JBKJYI010000345.1:0-3083 GCA_046715855.1 Phycisphaerae bacterium | reverse complement strand
GGTCTGCAGTGAGGATTTGCAACTCTGTCATCACTCGAACACTTCTCATCGGCGCGCACTCCTCACCATGCACCGGCCGCTCCGGTGCTTCTAATTGATATAACATGCGCGGCGCGCGCAGATTTGCGGCGAATCAGGATCAGAAGCGCAATGCCAGAACTGTAATATTCCCCCAATGCCGGCCGTTCCAAGTGGACATTCGTCGCCAGGAGAGCAAAGATTGTGAACTGTTCCTACACTCGTCGGAGGGAAGAATGACCATCCTCAGGCACATCGGTCTTTGCGTTATTGCGCTGACGTGGGCACATGCGAGTTTCGCTCAAAATTCCGAATACCTTGGATTCGAACTGGGTGAGCTGGGTTCGGCGCCGCAGAATTGGCGCGTTCCCAGCGCGGGCTGGACGGCGAGCCTCACGGAAGAGAGAGCAGCCGAAGGGGTACGATCCGTGAAGCTGCAGCTTGCAGGCAAATCCACGGCGCCGTTTGGAAACCTGAGCCGAACCTTCGATGCGGCGCAGTATCAAGGGAAGAAAGTCACGCTTCGAGCGAAAATCCTTGTCGCGGGTCCTGGTCGGGGACAGATGTGGCTCCGCGTCGATCGCCTGAACGGAGAGATGGGCGCGTTTGACAACATGGACGATCGCCCGATCACTGCGGGCGACTGGGCCTGCGCCGTCATCGAGGCGGAGATTGAGGACGACGCGCAGTATCTCAACGTCGGCTTCATCTCCATCGATGGGGCGACGCTATTCGTGGATGCCGTGACCCTGGAAAGCATCGGGGAGGGCTCGAAAAGGGTGTCGCAGCCGCCGTCTGTGCCGCGTCCTCTGTCGCCGCGTGGGATCGAAAACGTGGTGGCCGCAGCGCGGCTGGTGTCTTACGTACGGTTTTTTCATCCGAGCGACCAGGCCCGGAGCGTTGAGGCCTGGGACCACTTCGCCGTTGAACTGATGGAGCGAGTGGAATCAGCCACGGAAGCTGAGGACCTGGCGACGCGGCTTCGAGAAGCGTTCAAGCCGATCGCCCCGACTCTCGAGATTTGGGCCGGGCCAATCGATGCAGCTCCCAAAATCCCGGATGCGCCGGAGGGTGCAACTGAGCTGCGATCATGGAAGCATAGTGGCCTGGGAGCGTTGCCTGCGGGTCACCGATCAGAGATTTACGAAAGTGAGATTGAGCGCCGACCCATTGCCGGGGACGAGATCCATCGCACTGGCATGTATGTGGTAAAGGCACTGGGCGGCGGAGTTTCGTGCCGGTTGCCGGTGCGATGCTATGCAAATGACAAAGGAACAATGCCGCAACGAGAAGCGCCGGGGGAATGGAATTCAACCAGAGGGCAACCCGCGCTGAACGTGCTCAATCGGTCCACGCGGCTCGCAGGCGTGGCACTGACCTGGGGGGTAATGCAACATTTCTATCCATATTTCGACACCGTGCAAACAGATTGGGATTCGGCCCTGACGGTGGCGCTGATCAAAGCCGCGGAGGACAAAGATCTGCCCGCGTACCTTTCCACGCTGCGAGAAATGATCGCCAAGCTGCACGATGGGCACGCGGCCGTATCGAAGCAATCGGGGGGTGATTCCGGGAGCTTACCGCTGGCGCTGGAGTGGGTCGGGGAGGATCTTGTAGTTGTCGGCGCGGACGCGAACCGCGCGGGCGCGGTTCGGGTCGGAGACGTAGTGGTGTCGATCGACGGGCGATCGTCCGAAGATTGCCATCAACAAGTTTCGCGATGGATTTCCTCTCCGACCGAGCAGTGGCGGCGCTGGCAATCAGGTTTTGGCATCAGCATGGATCTTCCCACAAAGAATCCAGCCCGCATTACTTTGACGCGGCCGAAGGGTCACAGCTACTCCATCATAGCCAATCGCGTGCCTGAACTGCCGGAAACGATTGCCTTGCCGAAACCAAACAATGGGAGGGAGGTTGCCCCTGGGATCGTGTACTTCAATCTTGTGGGGGCGACACCAGATGAGCTCCATAAGGCGATGTCGAAACTGGAGGCGGCTCGCGGAATTATCTTCGATTTCCGCGGATATCCCTCGCATGGCGCGCGTGAACTCATCAGTCACCTGATCGATGCTCCCGTGGCCAGTCCGCGCTGGGTACTGCCGGTCTTCCGGCTTCCGGACCGGGAAGAAGTTGAATGGGTGGACCTGGAGCGCTGGTCGCTTCCACCGAAAACTCCGCGTCTGAAGGCTAGCATTGCATTCCTCACCGATGGGCGAGCAATTTCGTATGCCGAATCGGTCCTGGGCATCATAGAACACTACCAACTGGGGGAGATTGTGGGCTCCGCGACGGCGGGGACCAACGGCGACGTGAATTCGTTCACGCTGCCTGGTGGTTACATCGTCTCCTGGTCTGGACTGAAAGTACTTAAGCACGACGGCGGCGCTCATCATGGTGTGGGCATTGCGCCGACCGTGGCTGTGCGCGCGACGCCGAAAGGCATTGCCGCGGGAAAGGACGAAGTTCTCCAGAAGGCGGTGGAAGTGCTTCGAACCAAGATCGACGGGGAGACGATCGAGAAGTAGGGATCAAGATGCACTCTGCAAGGCTGGTTGCGGCTCATTCTTCCCGCTTCCAGACGGGCGCGGCTCAGTTTTGATCGGCGAGTTTTTACCCCCCTGAAGTCCCCCTTGGGAAGAGGGACGGTTTGGGGGCGTGGCCGATCAGGTCGGTGAAGTATTTGGGGATGTCGGTTTCGAACGTCACGCGCTGGGCGCTGAAGGGGTGGTTGAAGGAGAGCGATTTGGCGTGCAGCGCAAGTCGCTTGTGGGATTTAACATCGAAATGCTTGCGCGATTTGGCATGGGGGTTCGTATGCGATTTGACAGGCACGCGATTGGGCGACGCGCCGGCACCGCCGTATTTCTTGTCGCCGACGATAGGGTGACCCTTGTCGGCCAGGTGTACGCGAATTTGGTGTTTCCGGCCGGTCAGGAGATTGATCTCCAGAAGAGTTAGGTCGCGCTTTTCCTTCAGAACGCGGTAGGCAGTATGCGATAATTTCCCAATTGAGCTATTGGTCGTTGAGAATACGACGTGCGCCTTGTTCTCGGCCAGGTACGAGG
>JBKJYI010000344.1:0-4776 GCA_046715855.1 Phycisphaerae bacterium | reverse complement strand
GGGGACTGAAGGTGGCCGTCGCACAGGTCGATCCATCACCGGCGTATCGTCCGCCTTGGGCCAGACAATCCGACTGGCTGATCGCGTTCAGGCAAATCGGCGTGGCGTCGATGCAGCAAGCGCCGGTTCCGAAGGGCGGGACCACGCATGTTCGAACTACGTCCACGTCGCCCAGGCCGGTCTTGTCCTGGAATTGCACGTCAACGTCGAGATCCACATAGTAGCTATTGAGCAGTGAGCCGGTTCCCACAGGCGTGATCTGCAGGCCGTAAATGTTGTTGGGGTTGGGCCCGGGTGAATTGAGATCCAGTGCGTCGGCCATGAAGATGGCGAGGTCGCCCGGATTGCAGGCGTCGTCTTCCACGCAGTCGGTATAATCCACACCGCCCGCGGAGTTGGCCCGGCCGCAACCTGCCGTGTAGAGACCGACGTCGTACTGATTGGCCAGCGACCAGGCGAGATGCCCGCCGGTGTACTGGACGTCCTGAGAGACGTGCGGAAACGTTTGTGTGTCGTTAAACATGCCGCGGGTTCCCACGAGCATGTTGCCGGACTCGGAAAACGCCAGGTCGGCGACCGGGTGCGTGGTGGTGCAGTTGCCGGGGCCGGGCAGGGTCACTTCGAGAAGCTCCGGGCCGTTGAAGGAACCGTTGGCGTTGAGGGCGATCGACCAGACTTGATTGGGCACTCCGGGAGTGCCCGCATCTTCCGTCCAGCGGCCGAAATAGAGCCGACCGTCGTTCGGGTTGATTTGCACGGCCCAAAGACGCTCGCCGAGCGGGGCGAAGCCGGACACGCCGTTGTCGGCGCCGAATGGGTCGTACGAGTCGATGATCGCGCCGGCGAAGCTTAAGCGATAGATCTTTCCGTCCTCGTGGTTGGTGACATAGAACTGGCGGTTGCCCGGCTCGAATGCAATGTTGCCCAGACCCTGTCCGCTATTGGGAAGTGTGGCGAAGGGCGATATGGCCCCCGTGGTGCCGTCCAACTTGGTAATATTCCCGTTGGGAAATCCTCCGAAGAAAATCGATGTGGAAGTCACGTAGATATTCGGATTCGGATCATTGTCGAGCTCGAGGCCGAAGACCGAGCCCAGGTTCGTGCCGTTCCATACGTCGAGCGGATTGTTGGTCGGGTTGGGCATATTGTTGCTGTATCGAGGGGCGGGCCAATTGGTAATGCAAGGCGGATTCTGGCTCGCAGTGGTGCAGGTCGGCGCGGGCACGCCGTTGCAGTCCGGATCGCGTATATCAAAGATGGTTACGACAAACCCGTCGTTGTTTGAAAACTGCGAATGCGTGGTCACTGCCTGATTCGGCAGAAGCGGAAGTTGAGCCTGTGCAACAGAAGCAAAAGTGATCGCGGCGACCATCGCGGCGATGCAACCTGACTTTGACAACAACATAAATTCCCCTCTCCTCAAAAATGACTGCTACTGCGCTGCGCCTCGCTCCGCAGGAACACCGAAAGATCAGTCGGCAGCATATGGTGCGGCCTTCACCGATCGACAAGTTTTAATGGGGACACCAAGCGAGTGGAGTCTTCGATTCCCCAATCGAGACATCAACCGGACATCCTAACCAATATCGGGTGTGGCTTCAAGTGTCTCAACTCCGATGATGGATTTTGGGTAGTGGCACGATTTGCAGATTCGGGTGGCATGCCCAATGCCCGGCCTTCTCGGGCGCCGGCATGATAAATCAGCATGGCGGCGCTTCGCTTGACCATCGCACCCTTCATTTGAAACAGGCCAGCACTAGATTTCGTATGGTCCCAAAACGCATCAAGCCCATAGAATGCCGCTTGTGGACATGGTGGTGGCAGAAAACCTCGTGAAAGCATTCCCCGCGCCGGATGGAGGCGAATCGCGAGCGGTGGACGGGCTCAGCTTTACGGTCGGGGCGGGGCAGATTTACGGGCTCTTGGGACCCAATGGAGCCGGAAAGACGACGACTCTCCGGATGCTTAGCGGACTTATGGCCCCTACCAGCGGATCGGCGAGGCTCGCCGGGTTCGATGTGAGCACCCAGCCGAATCAGGTAAAACGCGTGCTTGGTTTTCTCACGGCCAATACCGGACTGTATCAGCGGCTCAATCCGCGCGAACTGCTCGTTTATTTCGCGCAGCTGCATGGCATGGAGCGCGAAGCGGCGGAAGTACGGACGAGCTTCCTTATGACCCATTTGGGGATCGACCGCTTCGCTCGGCTGCGATGTGGAGCCCTTTCCACCGGGCAGAAGCAGCGGGTTAACATCGCCCGGGCCCTGGTCGCGGACCCGCCGGTGCTCATCATGGACGAGCCTACGCTGGGCCTGGACGTGCTCAGCAATCGCGTGATTTTGGAGTTCATACGGCGCGAGCGCGACGCCGGCAAAACCATCATCCTGTCTACGCACTACCTCGATGAGGCCGAGACCATGTGCGACAAAATCGGCTTACTGCACAACGGACGACTTGTGGCCGAGGGCGATATTCAATCACTTCGCGAATCCAGCGGGGAAGAGCGGCTCAGCAACATTTTTCTGAAGGTCATCGGCTTCGAGGACGCTGCGGAGGCCGTGGCCTGATGAATTATTATCGCCGCATTCGCACCATCTACGTCAAAGAGCTGATCGACATCCTGCGCGATCATCGCACGCTGATCGCTATGATCGTCGTGCCCATCGTGCTGTATCCACTGCTGATGCTGGGGTCGGTGCAAGCGGTGAGCTTTCAGGCCGCACAAATTGACGAAGAGGCGATCGTCGTCGCGGTCGTTAATGAAGTTCAGGGCGGTAACTTGCTAAAACTTGCTGCCGCCGATCGTGCCGCCATTGATCGCGAGGCTACGGCTTCCGCTGACGAAGCGGACTCCGACAATCCACCGTTGGCAATCCAGGAGGGCAAGCTGATTCTCAAAGCCGCGGGCTCGGTCGAGGAGGTGGACCGGCTCATCCGCGAGCGGCTGGTGCACATGGGAGTGGTCTTCGAACGGGACGAATTGATTGATGCTCCCGACATTCAAAATCGCATTCAGTGGCGCTACGACAAGGAAGATATTCGCAGCACCGCAGCGAAAATCCGACTCCAAGAGATGATCGACCGCGTAGCGGATCGTACCGTTAGTGCCCGCAAGGCCGCGGCGCGGTTGTCGGTCACCTTCGACAAGCCGTTTGCTGTCGAAGCGGTCGATTTGTCGTCGCCGCCCTCTATTCTGGGTCAAATATTACCGCTTATTCTGGTGCTGATGACCATCACCGGCGCGATCTATCCGGCAATTGATCTTACCGCCGGCGAGCGCGAGCGGGGGACTCTCGAATCGCTGATGGTCAGTCCCGTCCCGGTCATCGACTTGATCGTCGGCAAATTTCTAGTGGTAACCACGGTTGCCCTGATGGGCGCGGCGCTCAATCTCGCCAGCGTGACCGCCACGGTTTACTTCGGCGGACTGGGACAACTCATTGCCACACCCAGTGGAGCCATGCCGGTGGGTACCATGTTTTTTATCCTCCTGGCGCTGATCCCTTTTGCGGTGCTGATGTCGGCCATCATGATCGCGGTGTGCAGCTTTGCCCGCACATTTAAGGAAGCCCAAAACTACGTCACGCCCGTGATCCTGGCCGTGCTCATTCCCGGCGGTATCGCCGCTCTTCCCGCCACGCGCCTCGAAGGCGTCATGCTGGTGATGCCAGTGGGCAACATGGTCCTGCTGGCGCGAGACATGTTGCTGGGCGCATACATTCCGGGCTGGGCTGTGTTCATCGTCATTCTTTCCACGACTCTGTACGCGGGTGCCGCCGTTGCATTGGCGGCCGGGGTATTCGGCCGCGAGTCGGTAGTGTTCAGCGACGCCGCATCGCTCAAGAGCGTGTTCCGGCGCCGGTTGATTAGGCCGCGCTCGGTTCCCACAGTGTCAATGTCGCTTCTCGTCGTTGCACTCTTCTTCCCGGTCTGGTTTTTCATTCAAGGTTTTTTGTCGCCCAAGCCCGATCAGGACGCCCGTGAACTGCTCTACGCCACCGCCTGGATCATGCCCGCTCTCTTTGTGGGAGTTCCCGCGTTGATTCTTGCCTATTGGAAGATCAATCTGAGTCAGACGTTTGCACTTCGTGTGCCGCCGCTGCGGTACCTGGCCGCTGGATTGCTGATCGGTGTGTCTTCCTGGGCACCTGCTCACGAGATCAACGTGCTTCAACAGCGCGTCCTGGGCACGCCCGAAGCTGTCATTCGTAGTGCGGAACTTCTGACGGAGGCGCTGCGCGCCATGCCGCTGGCACACGCGCTGCTCATCCTCGCGTTGGTCCCGGCGATCTGCGAGGAACTCTTGTTCCGCGGCTTCCTGCTCAGCGGAATCGGGCCGGCGCTGGGCAAATGGTGGGCGATTCTCCTATCCGCAGCGATCTTCGGAGTGTTCCATTTCTTTGTCTTCCGCTTCACCGTGACGGCCGGGCTCGGCGTAGTGCTGGCCTGCCTCTGCTGGCAATCGCGTTCAATCCTACCCGGCATGCTCGCCCATCTCCTGCACAACGCGCTCGGAGCCCTCGCGGTGGTGCGACCCCAATGGGTTCAATTCCTCGAAGTCGAAGGCGACTCGCAGTGGGGGCACATCCCGGCTTCGTACCTGGTGGTTGCGTTGGTGATGTTCGGGGTGGGATTATTTCTAGCTGCAAGGCGGAACCAAAAGACGATTCGTGACGAGGTCGAAGCAGTTGCGGAGAATTTCGCGGCGTCGCCGCTTTAAGCGGGGTAATGGCGTAAGATCTTTCATACCGTCACCCTGAGCGAAGCGAAGGGTCT
>JBKJYI010000343.1:0-2752 GCA_046715855.1 Phycisphaerae bacterium | reverse complement strand
CCCATCGATGTCGTCCCCCTCCGCTACGAGCACGCCAACGAAGTTTACTTCGACCGCATGATCGCCCCGACCTACGCCGAAAAAGGCGAGCAGGTCCCCATCCGCATGATCCTCCGCTCGCATCGCAGCGTCACCGGGAAGCTTTCCCTCACTCACAACGGCCAGCTCGTCGGCCTTCCGCCCGAGTATGCGAAAGTTTCGCTTCGCCCCGGCACCAACACCTTCTTCATCAAGCTCCCGGTCAACACCGCCGGCACGCAAACCTATGAGGCCACCTTCCATCCCGACGACTCGGCGATGGACGGAATCGCCCTCAACAACACCGGCAGCGCCTTCTCCTTCGTCGCGGGACGAAGCCCCGCGCTGCTCATCACGTCGAACCCCGCATACGAAGCCGAACTCGTCGCCGCACTCCGCCGCGAAAACGTGGACATCGAAGTCAAAAGCGAAACCGAGCTCGGCGACTTCGGCCTGCTCGAAATGATGAACTACTCCACCATCGTGCTCTCCAACGTCGCCGCCGCCGCCTTCACCGACGATCAGCAAAAATCCCTTGCCGCCTACGTCAAGGACGTCGGCAGCGGCCTGATCATGCTCGGCGGCCCCGAAAGCTTTGGCGCCGGCGGCTGGATCGGGAGCCCCGTCGAGGAAGTCATGCCCGTCTCCTTCGAAATCAAGCACAAGCGCGTGATCCCCCGCGGCGCGCTGGTCCTCATCATGCACAGCTGCGAAGTGCCGCGCGGGAATTTCTACGCGACCGAGATGGCCAAGAAGAGCGTGGACACGATCAGTTCCCAGGACTACATCGGCGTAATCGCCTACACCTACAGCCCCGGCGGCACAAACTGGGAAGTCCCCCTCGGCCTCAACACCAATCGCAACGCGGTTAAGGCTAAGATCGATCGCATTCAAGTCGGCGACATGCCCGACTTCGGCGCCCCCATGGAAATGGCCTACAAGGAACTCGCCACCGGCCGCGGGAAAGACGCCGCACAAAAGCACATCATCATGTTCAGCGACGGCGACCCCCAGCCTCCCTCGCAGAAACTCATCAACGATTTCGTCGCTGCCAAAATCACCGTCAGCACCATCGGCATCGGCTGGGGCGCACACGTCATGGAGCCCACCATGCGCGACATCGCCCAGAAAACCGGCGGCCGCTACTACGCCGCACGCAACCCCAACGAACTGCCGCAGATTTTCGCCAAGGAATCCAAAGTCGTCCGCCGCCCGCTGATCATCGAAGAGCCGTTCCAGCCGCAAATCGTCGATCCCACCAGCGATCTGCTCGGCGGCATCAGCTCAACCTCCGAAGGTTTCCCCACCCTCGGCGGCATGGTGCTGACTTCCGCGAAGTCCAGCCCCCACGTGGTCGTGCCCATGATCCGCGCCACCGAGGACGGCGAAGACCCCGTGCTCGCCCACTGGCAGTACGAGCTCGGCAAGACCGTCGCCTTCACCAGCGGCTACTGGCCCGCGTGGGGCAAGCAGTGGACGAGCTGGCCGCGCTTCGCAAAATTCTTCGGCCAGATGGTCCGCTGGACCATGCGCCAGGAATCCCCCGCCAACTTCGACTCCTACACCCGCATCGAAGGCAACCGCGGCTGGATCGTCATCGACGCCCTCGACAAAAACGCCGACTACCTCAACGACCTCCAACTCCGCACCAAGCTCATCGGCCCCAACAACGCCGCCATCGCCCAATCCTTCAAGCAAACCGGGCCGGGCCACTACGAAGCCGAATTCGACGTGGAAAAAGCCGGACAATATCTCGCCAACGTCCAAATCTTTGACGGCGCCAATCACCTCGGTACGCTCCGCACGGGCATGTCCGTCCCTTTCTCGCCGGAATTCCGCGACCTCTCCGCCAATGAATCGCTGCTCCGCCAGGTCGTCGAAGCCACCGGCGGCCGCTGGCTCGAAGGCCCGGCCAGGGACGCCAAAATCTTCGAGCACAACCTGCCACCCAGCGTCTCCCGCCGCCCCGCATGGGACTGGATGCTCGCTTGGCTCTTCCTTCCCGCGTTCCTCCTCGACGTGGCCGTGCGCCGCCTCGCAAGCTGGCTCGCACTCTCGATTGCCGTCGAAGTGCTGCTGCTGATCGTGCTTCTCTTCGGCTTCGAAGTGCGCTACGCACCGTGGTGGGGATTGCTCGGCGCGATCCTCTTCGTAGAGCTCGTCGGCTGGACCATCCGCTTCCGCTACATCGGCCCGCTGTACGAATTCATGACCCACGGCGTAACCGCGCTATCGCAAGCCGGACAGCGCAGCGAGGCCGCACTCGAAAAACTGAAAACCAAGCGCGAACAAGTGAAAGAGGAACTGACCTCAACGTCCGACCGTGCCGGCCGCAAAATTGCGGAGGAAGCTTCCGACATGGCACCGCCGGCTCGCGCCAGGCGGAAATTCGAAGTCGCAAAAGGCGCAAAGCCCGCGCCCAGCGGCAACCTCACCGACGCCCTGGGTGGCGCAAAAACCATCGAGCCCGGTACGAAAGGAACAATGCCGCATGAATCGGAAGCGGACGACGAAAGCGCAACCTCACGCCTCCTCCGTGCCAAAAAACGCGCCCACGACCAACGCGATGAGTAGCGAGCCGCGGACTTCAGTCCGCGCGGAGAATCTTGGGGTGCACCTCGATGCACCGGGTGCCATGGCCAAGCGCAGCGCCACCATGCAAAACAGAGCCCCGACCGTGAGGCTGAGGGCGACCAAGGTGGGAGCCCGAAGAGTCAGCTTATGTGAGTGATGC
>JBKJYI010000342.1:0-3278 GCA_046715855.1 Phycisphaerae bacterium | reverse complement strand
TTTCATATCCAACGACTCGCTACACAACCTGACGATGGCTCGATTCAAGACAGCAATCAAGTCGATTTCTCTAGAAAAGTGTCAACCCGTGGCACTTTCTTTCCGTGAAGCGTTGCGAATTGCGCTTTGGCGGCACTGAATAAAGTGTTTCTTACTGGTTCGCGCCGAAAGCGGACGGGAGGCCACGAAATCGAGTACGTCGTCGGCGCGAAGGCGAACAAACCGGCCAATGCGGACGGCAGCCAACTGATGGTTGTGGATATAACGCATGACTGCCTGCGGGCTGGTTCGCAGGACCTCCGCAACCTCTTCCGGCGTCATGACCGGCGGCAACTGCTGGATCACGGGTCTTTCCTTTCGCGGTGGCAAATAATTCGCACAGCGGCCACCAGCGCCACCAAGCACACACCCAGCACTCCAAGGCCGAGAGTTTTTTCTTCCAAGGTGTGACCCGGACCGATCTGGCCGATGGCGTCCAGTGCGGCGGTGATTTCCTGAAGGTGGGTAACCAGCAGCACCAGAGCCAAGATGACAAAACCGAACGCCACGACGTTGGACCACTTCATCTGCATCTGAAACCGCCTTTCTTTGCTGGCTTTGATCATCCGCCTGTTTTTTGCTTTCTTGCCGATAGGCTTACGACCCGGCAATCAATGGCAAATAACTCTTAACTCGTTGCAGAGCCTGGCCTAACGTCAGTAAATGAATGCCCGACTGCGGAAAGCAAATTCCGAGCTTTGTTAGCTTGCGGCGCACCGCATTACGTTCGCAGGGCGTCGGAACAACGAACCAAAGCTCGTCCGCTTGAAGGGCCATGGCTTTGAGTAAATCCTGGGAGATTCTGCGGGCCGAGCGCTCCACCTCGATGATGATGCGTTTCGAATTCAAGTGCATCAGCAAATCAGCAAAGCCCACGATGCCATCACGGCGAATGAAAACCTCGCGTTGGGTCTTGCCTCCTGCTTCTTGGAAAGCCTGATCCAGTCGTTGGATCAGGAGTTCGTTATGCTCAAAGCCGCCG
Source organism: Phycisphaerae bacterium (assembly GCA_046715855.1). GTDB lineage: Bacteria > Planctomycetota > Phycisphaerae > UBA1845 > UBA1845 > CAZAMB01. The sequence goes on along the minus strand of JBKJYI010000342.1, from coordinate 2,257 downwards.
CGCATCATCACCTTGACTCCTTGGCAATCCATGCGGACGCGGCCGGCAAAGGTTCCAGAACTACCGATGCACGACCACGCGCCGCCGTTTGCAATCGGTGCTCGCGAAGGAACCCTGATACTACAAGTCGCTTTCTTGCCTTGATTGCTTGATGCGTCCCGATGCCGGTAAGCGCTGCATAGGCGCTCGACGGTTGGCCAGGTTTTTGAAGGACCGCTCGCAAGTATCGTTCTTCAATTCGGGTAAGATTGTCTTGACTCGGTTTGTTGATCGAATCCTTGGTACTTTTTTGACCTTGTTCAGGTTGCCAATTGGCAAATTCGCTTGCAGGCTGCACGGGAAGAGCGAGCAATCTGCTGATGCTGTCGCTTTTGCTTGCATTCATTGCTTTCAATCCGTTCGAACGTGCGGAAGAGCGATGCGAACTTCCTCCTGCAGATTGCTATGGGCGAACTCCATTCGAGGAACCCGGCAAAGAAACGGATATCTCCACGAACCCTCTCCCAGTTGCGTTAGAAACGTTCCCGGGACCAGCTTGTGCGCCAGGTAACGCCGTTCCTCGACGGTGAGTCCCATGGCTTGCCCGATGACGTCGTAATCCGAAGCGCTTCCGCATCGGCCAATGACCTTTACGGCGGTATTGCTGAGAATCGACGGAACAACGTGAGCATTCTGAACTGCAAGGTCAACCCCGATACCTGCGCCTCTGACCAAGCTCAAAAGGTCGCTGAGTCCGCCGGTGGGATTGGCCGGACTCACCAGACGCTGGGCCTCATCGCAGCAAACCCACAAGGACATTGAAGCGTTGGAAATTCCTTGGGCAATGCGCGAAGTAAACTCCTGATACAGCAGAGTATTGAGAATCAAGTCTTTTTCCGCGTCCGAAATTCCCCCCAGTTCGTACACGATGCGCTTATCTGCCAAGTCCTTGGTCGACCAACCCCGACGATAGGAAAGCACATCGCGTAGAGAAAAAAGAATCGGTTCCAGCGCATCAAGGATAGCCTGGCGAGCCTGCGGATTGGCCCGCTGGTTGTCACGAACAGCACGATGGACATCGTACAGGGTTGGGAACTCAGCGGGCATGCAACACTCCGGCTTGGTCAAAAAGTTCTAGAATGATGGAGTGGAGCAACTTGTCGGCGCGGGCAGGCAAGTGCAGCACTTGCACGAGGAGGTCCGCCACGCGCGAAGCCCATTCGCGCGGATCCACGCCAGGCGGTATCTGTAATGGATTCAGGCGTAGCATTCGTGCCGGAACGACGAAGACTTCGATCCCGAGCCGAGCAAGCAACGGCTGCAAGATCGCCATTTCCCGTTTGCGAAGATCGAAGAGCCAGATTCCGGGAATTTGCGGAGCTATTTGCAAAGCTAGCCAGCGACTCCGAAAAGTCTTACCGCCGCCCGAGCCGGAAGTCGTAAGGCTGTGAGCGTTGAGATATTGCAAAGGGATGCGGCAAGGGCGGTGCTTTGCATCCAGGCCCAGCGTAATTTCTCCACCTTCGAGGTGCGGCAGACGAAACGGTCCGGCGAACGCTTGAGCGATCCGGTCTTTGCCGACGCACTCCTTAAGCATCCCGGTGACAAAATCATCGGCGACCCCGGCGTCGATGACCTGGCGAATCGCACGACCGATCGGATCGTCCAGCAAGCGACGATCTTCGGCGTAGAGGAGGTCCTGAATGAGTTGCGGCAGATCAGGGTGTTTCGTGGTCATCCTCGAAGCGGACAAATGGGGAAAAGATAACTCGGGCCAATTGACGGACGGCGCTGTTGCGAGAAGCGGTGCCATGGCATGGTTTGCAAAGCCGAATTTGCCGGCGGTCGCGGCTAAGCAAATGAAAGCTGTGAGCCGCACAAAGAGGCTTGCGGCAGACTTCGCAAAACCCATGACAGCGATCGCACGCCGTTTGACCGCATACGGCGCAGAACCCTCGCGGAGCAGCGAGGCAACCACATCCGCAGGCGAAGTGCCTCTTTCGTCGATGCGATTCAATGGCTCCGTCTTCGGAGAGGACGTGCACGGTGTCTTCCTGGCCAAGATCGTGGTGACGCCGGCCCCAAGGTTCGTAAGCAACTTCTTCATTGCGTTCTCCGCGAATGGGGCGCATAAGATCCACCTCATCTACCAGCCGCCGGTGAAGAGCACGCGGCGACACCACGACCAAAGATGTTTGAGAAACTCATACGAAAAGGCGATGGCGAAGAGTCCTATCATGAGGCCGCACAAGACCAGGCAGAACCAAAGTGAAAACCG
>JBKJYI010000341.1:0-6160 GCA_046715855.1 Phycisphaerae bacterium | reverse complement strand
GTGTACGAGCATCTGGAGGCCGTTCGCGTCATCCTCGAAGTCCATTACCAGGAAATGCAGGACATCGAGTTCACCATCGAGCGCGAAAAACTTTACCTCCTGCAATGCCGCGTCGGCAAGCGATCCCCGCAGGCGGCCTTCCGCATTGCCGTCGAGCAGGCGACCAAGCCTTTGCTCAGCAAAGCGGACGCAAAAAGCTTCGCAAAAAAAAGACTGCTTTCCGCTCAAAACTCCAAGGCGGGTTTGGCTCCCATCATCACTAAGGACCAGGCCATTTCGCGCATAACCGCGTCCGAAGTGGAGCGACTGTTCTTCCCCGTGCTCGATCCGTCCATTCCGCCGGAGGAGTTGAAGCGCCGGCTGCTCGGAGAGGGCATCGGGGCCGTGCCCGGCGCCGCTTGTGGCGAAGTGGTTTTCTACGCGGAGGACGCGGAAGCCCGCGCTGCGCAGGGTGCCAAAGTGATTCTGGTGCGCAAAGAAACTTCGCCCGAGGACGTAGGCGGAATGCACGCGGCCGTCGGAGTGCTGACCGCGACCGGCGGGAAGACTTCGCATGCGGCGGTGGTGGCACGAGGCTGGGGCAAATGCTGCATCGTTGGGTGCGAAGCGCTCGATGTGGACTACCAGCAAAATCGCATGCGCATCAACGGGCGCGTCCTGCAACGCGGCGAGGCCATTGCGCTGGACGGCTCTTCGGGTCGCATTTTTCATGGCATCATTCCGCTCGCCCGACCCGAAGCACCCAAGGAATTTCAGACGTTGCTTGGCTGGTGCGACCAGCGTCGCCGCATGCGCGTCAGGGCCAACGCCGACACGCCCGCCGACGCCGCCAAGGCCATCGAGCTTGGGGCCGAGGGCATCGGCTTGTGCCGCACGGAGCACATGTTCTTCGAAGCCTCGCAGCCGCAGCGCATTCGGTCGGTCCGCGAAATGATACTGGCAAAGGACGAACCCGCCCGCGTGCACGCCCTTGAAAAGCTGCTTCCGTTCCAAATCGACGACTTCGTGGGCATTTTCAAGGCGATGGCCGGCCGGCCCGTTACCATTCGCCTGATCGACCCGCCGCTCCACGAATTTCTCCCTCACCACGACAATCGCCAGGGTCAGCAGGAACTCGCCATGGTGATGAACGTCCATGTGGAGGACATCGCACGCCGCGTCGAGCAACTTCGCGAGGCCAACCCCATGCTCGGCCATCGCGGCTGCCGCCTATGCGTCACCTTCCCCGAAATCCTCGACATGCAGGTCCGGGCGATCATCGAGGCCGCGATCCGCTGCGAGGCCGACGGCGTTCGCGTTTTGCCGGAGATCATGATTCCGCTCAGCATCGACTCCCGCGAGTTGACCCTGCTCATTGCCCGAACCAAGGCCGTCGCCGACGCCTTGATCAAGCAGCACCGCTCGAAGCTCAAATACCTGGCCGGCACCATGATCGAAACGCCGCGGGCCGCGATCACTGCCGACCGCCTCGCGGAGAGTTCCGAGTTTTTCAGCTTCGGCACCAACGACCTCACCCAGCTCACCATGGGCCTTTCCCGTGACGACGCCGGCCGTTTCCTCCCCGACTACCTCAACGAGCACCCACGACTTTTGGAAATGTCCAGCAGCAGGCACGAGGTTGAGGGCGACCAAGGCGGAAGCCCGAACAAGGCACGCAGGCACGAAGGTGAAATGGACAATCGGCATTTGCATGTTCCCAATTGGAAACCCGGAGCCATCCTGCCATATGACCCCTTCCAGTCGCTCGATGTTGAGGGTGTCGGCGCTCTCGTGTCGATCGCCTGCGAGCAGGGCCGCGCCGGCCGCCCCGGCATCAAGCTGGGAATCTGCGGCGAACACGGGGGCGATCCGCAGTCGATCCACTTCTGCGAACGCGTCGGCCTCGACTACGTCTCATGCAGTCCCTACCGCGTCCCCGTAGCCCGTCTCGCCGCCGCCCAGGCGGTGATTTTGACGGGAAGTGCAGGCGGGTCTGGCAGAGGCGGCTCGGGCCGCAAGGGCAATTTGGCGCAATCAAGACCTGCTCCGAAGGTGCCCAAGAAAAGAGCCAAGAGCGTGGTGGCTTCCGGTAAGGTGACGCAGCGCTCGACGGCTGTTGTGCGGAAGCCGAAAAAAGCGACCCGCGCGGGTTCTCGGCGGCGCGAGTTGGCCATGGCGTGAGCGGGCAGTTACTTCGTTGCCCATTTTGACAATGGCTTCGCTTGGAAAAGTACTGTTTTCGCGTGGTGGTAGGTATTCGTTTGGGTACCAGGTGTTGGGGGTAGTGAAAAGGCAGCAAGGCACCCAGGCAACGAGGCAGCAAGGCGGCGGGATAGAGCCACGACGCGACGGAACCAAGAAGGTAAGTTCTTCTTTCATCCCGTGTTTCCCTTTGCGCCGCATGAGAGCCTCCGTGGGCTGTTCTTCCGTTTCATCAACCAATAAAACATGCGGGGCGCGCGCAGATTTCTGGAAAAACCCGACCAGGGTAAAGTGGAATTGAGGGCTAGCGCGCCTCGCCGCCGGAACACGCCGAATGCGGAGCAATTTCAGATTTGAGATTTCAGATCTCAGAACGACGTAGGATGGCAGACGAGTCAGCCGTCTTATCCGGGCGGGTGTATACGTTGGATCAGTTTTATCAGTTGTAGTGAGCAGGTAATGTCCAAACAGCGCGCTCTCGCCGTCGTTGTCGGAACCGCATTGCTGGTCTTCGGCTCGCTCACCGCGTTGAGTAATTACTGGCGAGTACAATACTTCGCCTTGAACACGTATGCCGCCATCATTTCAAAATCGATGGGTCCTTTACATCCATCCAAGCGGTATCCGGAATGGCTCCTGATGGAGGTGTCCGCAGTCGGCGCCCTTTTGGTGATGCCCATTATCGGAGCAGCCATTCTGCGAAAATCAAGCCATCTGGTCGGCGGACTTCTAGTGCTTGCGCTCATCGAAGTCATCAACGTAAGCGCCAATATGTACTGGCACAATTCCGTTCAAGTGGGGGCAGGTTGGTACTGGGAATGGGGATCGTTTATGCGAACGGGAGCGGAGTTATTTCGGGCGCCAATTCTTTTCCTTGCTACGGCCCTCGTTGCCCGATACGTGCTGAGCCGAAAAGGTGATCCGCCAACCTGTGTGGGCTGCGGGTATCATCTAATTGGCCTCGCCGAGCCGCGTTGTCCGGAGTGCGGGCGGGTGTATACTTTGGATGAGTTTTATGAGCTCTAGTATTGGGGTGTAAAAAGGTGGAAAAGTGAGAATGATTCGCAAAAAATACTTGTTGGCAACACTGATTTCCTGCCTTTGCACGGCAGCTTTCGCCGTTGTCGCCCGGCATGACGTGGCCGACGAGAAGCTACTGGAACTCGGCGCGAAGTTTACGGCGGTGGGGCAGGTGTTGCCCGACGGAGTGGGGACGCTGATCGCGCCGAGGTGGGTGCTCACTACTTCGCACGTGGCCACGCTTATTCCAAAGGGTCAGGGAATCTTTCGTCTGGAAGGCAAAGAGTATGGAGTCGCCAAGGTCATCATGCACCCGCATTCCACGCTGGGGCCCGACGAGCCGCCGGAAATCGACATTGCGCTTCTGATGCTCGGCCAGGAGGTCAAAGGTGCCACACCGATGGCACTAAATCGGGACAAGGATGAAGTTGACCAGAAGGTTGCCATTGTCGGTTTCGGCGAAGTCGGCGACGGAAAGACCAAGCCACGCCGAGCTGCTGACGGCAAGCGGCGCGCCGTGACAAACGTAGTAGCCGAAGCAAACCCGCTCCGAATCATCTGTAGTTTTGATCAACCGCCAGCAGGCACCGAGCTCGAAGGGGTGAGCGCACCCGGAGATGGGGGGGCTCCGGCACTGATTCGGAAGGACGATGCCTGGCTGGTGGCCGGCCTGAGTTCGCCGCATGAGGAAGGCTCGCCGGGTCAATACGGCGTCATGAACGGCTTCACACGAGTGAGCACCTTCACACATTGGATTGAAAAGATAATGGCGGACAATAAATAGAGCGAAAGCTTGCGAGCAATTGCCGTTCAGTGTTGTGCAATCAGTCGGCGGCTGGCAGGAAAAGGCGAAACGTCGTGCCGGTTTGCTCGTTGCTGGTGACGTCGATGCTTCCATCGTTTTCCCGCACCAGGTCGCGCACCAGAGCAAGCCCCAGGCCGTTGCAGCGCAATTTCCCATCACGCAGCGCGGGCTTAGACGATTGGAACGGCTCAAAAATCTTGGGCAGCAACTCTGGCGCAATCACCGGCCCCGAGTTGCGCACCTCAATCAGAACAAAGTCGCCCGCCGCCACGTGCCCGTGGCCGTGTGCGATAGCCTCAACTTGTTGCCTCGCTGCCTTGCTGCCTTGCTGCCTTTCCGCAGTAACCGTCAAACGGCCGGAATGCGTGGTCGCCATCGCTTCTCGCGCATTCCAAAAAAGGTTGAACAAGATTTGGCGCATTTGGTGCGGATCGGCGAGCACGCACAAGCCTTCTTCGACTTTCATCGAAAAATTGATCCCGTCTTTTTCCACGTCGCGGCACAGGCTGGACAGGGCGTCGTTGACCGCGAGGCGTACGTCCGCTCTCTCCTTGTGCTGCGGCTTGGGGGCACTCAGCTCGAGCAAACGCCCGGACATGGAAATCAGCATGCGTGAATTTCGCACCGTGACTTCCAAGGCCTTTTTGGCCAGCGCGAAATCGTCGCTTTGCAAGGCGCTCTCTGCGAACGCCAAAATCGGCGTAAGCAGATTGCTCACTTCGTGCGCAATGGTGGCCGCCACCGTTCCCATGCTCGCGACAACCTGGGCCTGACGCACCTGCGTCCGGAGAGTTTCGAGCTGCGCGGCCAGATTGACCACCTGATCTTCAATCGAGGCTCGGCCATTGGTTGCTTCAGCGGGCTGTCTGCGAACGGACGGTGGTTGTCGAATCATGGTTCCTCGCCGGTGGTGCGTGATCGATGATTCGCTATCGGCCTTACCGCCGGCGAGTCTTCAAAGATCGCACCCGACGACCTAGATTGACATCCGTTCGCGCGTTTTTTGCCTAACGGCGCGGGGTCTTGGCGAACGACGGGTGGCATGCTCAAGCCCAGCCTCACCGGGCGCCGGCATGTCGTTCCAACCGCATGGCGGCGCTCCGCTTGGCCATGCCACCCTATGCAATTGAGGCAACTAGCGGCGCGGGGCCTTGGCGAGAAGGTCCATGAAGTAGGCGGCGGCCCGAGCTCCCTTGTGAAAGTCGTCAAGGCCGAAGTATTCGTTGGGCCCGTGGGCGTTGCAGTCGGGCATGCAGAAACCCATCATGATCGAGTCGGCCCCGAGCACTTTCTTGAACAGCGGCAGGATGGGGAGCGTGCCGCCTTCGCGGATAAACACCGGTGGCTTGCCGAAGCCGAGCTTTAGCGCTTCCGAAGCGGCGTTCATACCCGGAGTGCCCATGGTGGCGACGTAGGCGGGGGCGGCGCTGTGATCGAGGATTTCGACTTTCACTCCCGGAGGCGCGGCGGCCAGCACGGCCTTTTCGAATGCCTTGGAGATTTTCGCCGGATCCTGGTCGGGGACGATGCGCATGGAGACCTTGCCGAACACGCGGGCGGGGATCACCGTGGAGGCGCCTTCGCCCATGAAGCCGCCGCCCAGTCCGTTGACGTCGAGGGTGGGGCGGGCCCAGCGGCGCTCCAACGTGGTGTAGCCTTTTTCGCCTTCGAGGCCCGGTGAACCCATCGCATTCATGTAGGCTTTTTCGTCGAAGGGCAGGGCGTTCATTCGCTTGCGCTCCTCGTCGGTGAGCGGGCGCACGTCGTCGTAAAAGCCCGGAATGGTGACGCGATTATCCTTGTCGCGTAGCGAGGCGATGATAACAGCGAGGGCGTTGCCGGGGTTGGTGAGCGTACCGCCGTAGGATCCGCTGTGCAAATTCTGCTTGGGGCCGGTGATCACGATTTCCTTGTAAATCAGGCCTTTCGTGCCGTAGGTAATCGCGGGCGTGGTCTTGTCGAATTTCGGCGTGTCGGAAAGCACTACGTAGTCGCAGGCGAGCCGATCCTTGTTCTTCGTGATAACTTCATCGAGATTCGGCGAGCCGATTTCCTCTTCGCCCTCGATCAAAAACTTGACGCGGAGCGGCATTTTCCTGGCCACCTTCATCCACGCCTCGGCCGCGATCAAATGGCAGAGGACCTGGCCCTTGT
>JBKJYI010000340.1:0-2884 GCA_046715855.1 Phycisphaerae bacterium | reverse complement strand
GCGATGAGCAATATCAACGCGGGCAGTGCTGACTGTGAGACGATCTCCAATGCGGATTTTACGACCCGTGCGCTGCCCGATGGCCCAAGCTCGATCGGGGTCCACTTCCCACCAATCTTCACTCAGTCGATCAAATCGAACCAAACCCTCGATCAGGTAGCGGTCAAGCTGGATAAACAATCCAATTTGGGCGATCCCCGTCACTATGCCACCATAATGCTCACCGATTTGCTTTTCCAGCAAGCGGAGAATGTATATCTGCTTGAGCTCGCGCTCCGCCGCCTCCGCCCGGCGCTCATTGGCGCTACAGTGGCCGCCAAGAGTCTCTAAATTCGTTTCTTTGGACGAGCCTTCGGTGCCGGCCCGCTCATCTCCTTGCAAAAGATCATCAAGTAAACGATGAACGGTCAGATCGGGATATCTGCGTATGGGCGAGGTAAAATGGCAATAGTGATCACTGGCCAGTGCGAAATGCCCGATGAGCGCCGGCGAATATTCCGCCTGTTCCATCGATCGAAGCACCGCCAGGTTGATGGCAAATGCCTCGTCTTTGCCCTTGACCGCCTCCAGCAGATTCTGAAGGTCCCGGTGAGTGGCATGCCCCGGCAATTCGTGCCCCAAAAATTTCACCAGCCTCCGCAGTGATCCGTCCTGTAGTTTGGTCGAGCTCTCATGGATTCGCCGCAAGCACGGAAGGTGCTTCTGATGCAAATGCCGGGCCACCGCTTCATTGGCTTCCACCATGAACATTTCAATAATGGTGTGCGAAAAGCTGGTATCCTCCGGCACAACATCGACGGGAACTCCTTCCGCGTCGAAGACCAATTCATTGTCCGGCAGGTGCAGCGTCAACATGCCATGTTTCAGTCGCCGCTGTCGGATCACCTTTGCCAATTGATCCATGTCATTCAATAATGTCAGAATCTTGGCGCCGATCCGTCCCGGCTTGCCGTCGAGCACTGCGCTGGCCTGCTCATAGGTCATCCGCTTGGTCGAATGGATCACTGAATTGGCAAATGCGGTCTTCTTGACCACGCCATGTTGATCAAAGGTAATAAAAACGCTCTTCGTCAGCCGCGGTTCGCCCTCCTGCAGCGAACAGACGCCGTTGGACAGCACTTCGGGCAACATGGGAATGACCATGTCCGGCAGGTAAATGCTGTTGGCCCGCTCGCGAGCCTCGATATCCAGCGGCCCTCCCTCCGGCACGAAATGGGCCACGTCCGCAATATGAACGCCGAGTTCCCACATGCCCCGCTCATCACGGCTCAGCGAAATGGCATCGTCAAAATCCTTGGCGTCGGTGGGATCAATGGTGATGATCGTCAGATCGCGTAGATCAAGTCGGTCCTCGGCGGCTTTTTCCGGCCGGAACCCCGCGACCTTCTGCCGCGCCTGCTCCAACGCCGCCTCGGGAAACTCGCCCGGAAGCTGGAACTGCTCGATGACGCTGAGCGCATCAACTCTCGGTTCGCCCGCCGGACCGAGCGCCTTAACGATCACCCCCCGGGCAGGCGCTCGCTCCGTCGGAAACGTCACCACCTCGACTACTACTTGATCACCCGCCTTGACGCGCTTAGCTCCCGGGTCGTCGATTAAGATCGGCGCGTGCATGGTGGAGCCGTCGGGGATGATGTACCACCGGCCCGCCTGGCGCTGGAGATTTCCGACAAATCGGCTCTGGCCCCGCTGAAGAATCTCCGTGACATGCGCCTCGAAAAGCATCTTCCCATCGCGCTTGCCCTTCTTGCGCACTTCAGCCGAAACCCGGTCCCCGGTCATCGCCCCCATCGATGCGTTGCCCGGCACATACAAATCGCCGTGAATGCGCGGAGCATCCGGGATCAAGAACCCAAACCCTTTGGGATTCGCCCGAAACGTCCCCGCGACGCGGCGCGGCGGATCGGGAATCGACACCGTGTTCCGCGAACCGAGCACCATCCGCCCGCTGTGCATCAGCGCCTTGCAGGCATCATGGAAATCCCCTTGTTCCTCCTCGCCAATTCCCATGGCCTCGCCCAATTCCTGAAGGCGGCGAGGCTCGTAACCCTTGGCGTGTATGAAACTGAGGATACGCTCGGCTAGCGGCGTGTTAGGCATAGAATGCTCTTATATGTTATACTGTGCAGGCCTTTTGTTTTCGAACGGAGTGCGGACCACCATGGATGAAATTTTAGACCTGGCCACCAGGCTCGGCAAACGAATCTCGCAGGATCCCCGAGCCGGAAAGATGATCGATGCCCAGGTCGCCTTGGAAAACAGCCTCGCCGACCGCCAGCTTCTTGCCGATTACGAGTTGCAGCAGCAAAAAGTCTATGAGCTGGAAGTCTCCGGCAAACCCATCGAGCCTGACGACAAACGCAAGCTCGCAGACCTTCACGCCCGGGTCGTCGGCAGCAGAGTCATCAAGGAAGTCCTCAAGGCCCAGGCCGACTTCCTGGAAATCATGAACTCCGTTTCTCAACGCATCGAGCAGGAGGCGCTAACCAGAGTAGGGGGGACTGGTCAAAAAAGTTCAGAGTGACTAAGGGATTGCCTGATAGGCAATCGATCAAAAAACAGCTACCTCTTAAGTGAACCTGGGTGAAGAGGGGGGCGATCGAAGGTTTTTGCCATCGTTTTCGATTGCAATAGTTTCGCAGCAATAAACACCAATTAGCTCGTAGAGATTTGCGTCAAAATGAACTCTTACGCTCGACTCGTCGAATCCGTGCGCCGCACCAGGAACACTCTATACCTGGTCGCCGGCCTGTACATCGTCGTGGGCTTTGTCGTTGCCATTGCCACCGCCATGCAGCCCGATCCGATGGGCACGTTTTTCGGCTTCCTCATCATCACCGGGGCCTTGGCCATGGGCCTCATCGCCCGGACCGCGCTCCAGGTC
>JBKJYI010000339.1:0-2997 GCA_046715855.1 Phycisphaerae bacterium | reverse complement strand
GCTTGGCAAGGATACCCAATTGGGTGCGGCATTCGAACAGCAACGCGCCATCGATTCAGCGCTTCGAAGGATATCCAGCGAAGATCGACTCGAGAAACTTCTGGAGAAGATTGAGATAGGGCTGCGGCAGAATCGCACCGCGCCGCGACAATTGCAAACTTCGCTTCGTAGGTGGCGACTTTTATCAGCAGCCGCTCTCGTCGCTCTTTCGATAGGGGGCTTATGGTACTCGTGGAGCACGACCAGGCCCTCGCCCGTCGTCGATGTCTACGAAGCACAGCCTTGGAGAAGTTTCGCCACTGTCTATTACGACACCATCCGGGACGGATTTAAGCCGGCTTGGATCTGCCGAAATGAACGCCAGTTTGAAAGGGTATTTGCCAGACGGTTTCAGCAACCGCTACTCTTGGCGTCGTTGCCCCCGGGAATGACCGCCGGCGGCATCTCCTACAGCAACACAATGTCGCCCGCCACGATCAATGTTCTGGGCAAGGTCGACGGCACGCCGGTGATGATATTCGTCGACAAGCGGGTCGTTGATCATGATCCCCCATTCCCCGTCCCTTCTGGCCTTCATCTCTTTCGTCGTGAAATCGAAGACTTAGTCCTTTACGAACTCACTCCCCTGGATCGTGCCAATATTCTGCCTTTCTTTTATCTTCCTGATAAAAGCTGATCAGAATCAGTCGAGCCCGGTCAAAAAAGACCAAAATTAAGCAAAAACTTCATTAAGCGGCCTTAGAATATTGCCAACATGCCGCTTTGGACAAGTCCAAAGGATAAGTCCAAGCGGAGAAAAGGGGTTGGCTTGGCGACGTCATTAGAATTCGGCACCGACAAGGTTGTTGGCGGGTATGGTCGGGATTGGGAGGAGGCCGCCCACGCCGATCGAGTCACCACTCTTGGGTGTCTCGCAGCGGGACTGAGCCACGAATTGGCCCAACCCCTGCTGGCCGCACATAATTTCAGCACCGTGGCGATCTCACTTTGCAAGAATTCACCGGCAAATGATGACGCCTTGACCGCCGCACTTACAGACGTTCATTCTCAGATCGAACGCGCGATCCACATTGTAAAACGCATTCAAAACTTCATCGCCGGGCGAGCGCCTACTCGCGCTCCATTCGATTTAAACAAGGCAGTTAATGACGGCGTCTCCTTGCTTATCCATGAATCCCTAGAGCGAAAGGTTCATTTAAAGCTCAGTTTACAATTTGCCTTGCCCCCCGTTTTTGCGGATAATGTCCTTATTCAGCAGGTAATTGTGAATCTGCTGCGCAATGCAATGGACGCGGTTGCGGGATTGGATATGGAGGCGAGGCAGATTGATCTTGAGACGTCGTTGGATCCGCCGGATCAAGTCCGGCTCGCAGTTTCTGACAACGGTCCGGGCATCAGCGATGCCGACTTGGACGCAATTTTCGAGCCGTTTCACTCGACCAAATCCAGCGGTCTGGGACTGGGCCTATGGCTTAGTCGGACCATTATCGAAGCATATGGGGGACGGCTTTGGGCGGAGAAGCGACCTTCCGGGGGCGCAAAATTCTCTTTTACCCTACCTGTGACAGATGGAGCGACGTAATGGAATTAATGAACGACATGTCGGCGAGCGGGGTTGCAGTGATGAACCCTCCACAATCAAGAACTGACGAGACCAATGATATTCGGGAGACGCCCGTTGCCGGAGAGCCAACCGTCCATGTTGTCGACGATGACCCCGAAGTGTGCAGATCACTCAAGTACGTTATTCAAACGGCTGGGTATCGAGTCGCGACGTACAACTCCGCACGTGACTTTCTTGCCAGCAACGCGGCGGCCAAGCCGGGATGTCTGATTCTGGACATCCGCTTGCCGGGAACCAACGGCCTGGAGTTGCAGGAGCGCCTGGCCGCGCTGGGCAGTTCGATCCCCGTCATTATCATCAGCGGGTACGCCGACGTTTCGCTGGCGGTAAGGGCGATGCGCAAGGGGGCCATGGATCTATTGGAAAAACCTTTTGATAGTTCCCTCCTTTTGGATCGCATTCGTCAGGGCGTTGAGATCGATCGCAAGGCTCATATCCGGCGCGGCGCGAAAGAACAGATTCAGAGCCGGGTTTCCACGCTGACTCCGCGCGAGCGTGAAGTGATGCGGCTGGTGGTGCAAGGCAACGCAAACAAGCGGATTGCGGCCACGCTGGGCATCAGCATGAAGACGGTCGAGGCCCACCGGGCGCACGTGATGCGGAAGATGCAGGCTGATTCGTTGGCGGAACTTGTGCAAATGGTGCAGCAGGTTCAAGGCGATCCGCCACCGCTGGGATTGAGTCGACATTTTGTGAACTGATGGGAGTGCGTCGCTGCATGGGAGGGACGCCTCCCGGCAAGCCGCGGCTCAGCGGGAGCTTCGCCCTCCCCCTTTCGAGCACACAGATTATTCTCCGAACCTGATGCCCTGCGCGAGCGGCAGTTCTGTTGTGTAGTTGATGGTGTTGGTCTGGCGGCGCATGTACGCCTTCCACGAATCGGATCCAGATTCGCGCCCTCCACCGGTTTCCTTTTCACCGCCGAAAGCGCCCCCAATTTCCGCACCGCTGGTTCCGATGTTCACGTTGGCGATGCCGCAGTCGCTGCCGGCAGCCGAAAGAAAACGCTCAGTTTCCAGGATGTTTCGCGAGAAAATCGCTGAACTCAGGCCCTGCGGCACGCCGTTGTGCAGCGCCAGGGCTTCATCGAATGTCTTATAGGAAATCACGTACAAAATCGGCGCAAAGGTTTCTTCCTGCACAATCTTCATTTCGTTGCGGGCCGAGGCGATACACGGGCTGACGTAGCAGCCGCCGGGATACTTTTCGCCTTCCAGTTTTTGACCGCCGTAAAGAACTTCGCCGCCTTCCTCTTTGATTCGCCGTACGGCTTGAAGCATGGTGTCAACGGCCTTGGTGTCGATGAGCGGTCCCATGAGCGTGCCGGGGTCGAGCTGATTGCCGATGGGCACTTGTTTGTAGGCTGCGATAAG
>JBKJYI010000338.1:0-4100 GCA_046715855.1 Phycisphaerae bacterium | reverse complement strand
GTCCGGTGTAGGTGGCCGGGTTGCTCGACGGGCTGTTGCCGATGGGCGATTGGTCAACATTGATCACCTTGTCGATGAATTCAACGCCCGTAATTCGATCATGCGCCCCCACCGACACTTCGGCCCGGTGAATCCGCGCGGCGATCGCATTGTGCAGGATGTCATTGACCAAAGTACTCTTGCCGCTCCCCGACACGCCCGTAACACAAGTGAATCGCCCCAGCGGAAAGGAAACGCCAATTTCCTTAAGATTGTTTTCGCGGGCGCCGTGAACTGTCAGAAGGCGCGAATCATCCTTTGTCTTGGGGCCGCGAAGTTTTCTGTCCGCCTTGTTGCCTTGTTGCCTCGTTGCCTCGCTGCCTGCCTCGTGCGCCAGTGCATCGAAACCGTGGCGCGTCTCCGCAATCCGCCGTCGGTTCGTCGGCACCGCGATTGCTTCTTTACCCGAGAGGTATTTGCCCGTAAGCGAATCGCCCTTGAAGCGCAATTTCGCGGGGGTGGCAGCCGCCGTTACCCTGCCGCCAAACGAACCCGCGCCGGGTCCAAAGTCGAGGACATGGTCGGCGGTGTCGATCACTTCGCGATCGTGCTCAACCAGCAAAAGCGTGTTGCCTAAATCGCGGAGCCGATGAAGCGCTGCGATGAGACGGTGATTGTCGCGCGGATGCAGTCCGACGGTCGGCTCGTCCAGCACGTAGAGAACTCCTGTCAAGCCGGTCCCAATTTGCGCGGCGAGTTGAATGCGCTGCGCTTCCCCGCCTGAAAGAGTCGCGGCACTTCGATGCAGCGACAGATAGTCCAATCCCACATCGACCAGGAATCGCAAGCGGGATGTAATCTCATGAAGCAATTCACCCGCAATCTTGCGTTCGCGTGGACTGAGCTTTAGCCCCTCAAACCATTCCAGTGATCGGGCAAGCGGCTGCAGGCAGATTTCGTACAGGGTCAGCCCCCCCAGCCGCACCGCTGCCGGATCGGGCTTGAGTCGCGATCCGGCGCAAGCCTCGCACGGTGCATCGCCCGCAAAACCGGCCAGTTTTTGCCGGTAAGCGGCATTGGCCCGCGCCGCTCGCGCAATCGCCGGAAAAAAACCGCGCCATTGAAATCGAATTGTGGAGGTCCGATCTGGAACAGTGAATCGCGGGTTGGATACAATTCCCCCTTCCGCATTCCGCATTCTTATCTCGTACCACTCCTCGCCCGTGCCATGCATCATGGCCAATCTTTGCGATTCGGTGAGTTGATTCCAGGAAGTATTCAGGGCGAACCCCAACCGATCGGCCAGAAGCGAAACGAACTCGTGCAACATGGGATTGGCGGCAAGATCATCCCAACCGGCGATGGCCCCCTCCACGATGGACCGCGTGGGATGTACGACGATCGCGGCCTGATTGGCGCCCTGCTGCATGCCCAGCCCTTCACACATCTCGCACCAGCCCAGCCGGGTGTTGAACGAAAAGTGATGCGGAGTCAGGTCGTCCAGCTTGTATCCGCATTGCCCACACGACTTGTGCTGCGAGAAACGCCATTCTGCGGTGATGTGGTCACTCGCCTCCCGCGCGATTCCATTTGAAATTTGAGATTTCCGATCTGAGATTTCCGATGCCTCGGTTCCTTGACCAGGCGGAGCCATCGCAATGATGACAACTCCCTTTCCCATCGCCAGCCCCTGTTCGACGCTGTCCACGATTCGGCCACGCTGGGCGCGGCGAATGGAAATTCGATCCACGACAATCTCGACGCGATGGGCCTTGGCCGGGCCCAATTTGATGGGCTCATCCAGCGAACTTAGTGTGCCATCGATTCGGGCACGGCTATAACCATTGGCCCGCTCGCGCTCGAACAAATGCCGAATGGTCTCGCCCGGAACCGGTTCGACCGGAGCGAGCAGTAGAACCCGCTCACCTTCGCCTAGAGCCAGAATGCGATCCGCGATTTCGTCGGCTGTCTGCGAGGAGATCGGAATTCTGCATTTCGGACAGTGTGGCTGTCCAATGCGGGCCCACAGAACGCGAACATAATCGTAAATCTCCGTGATCGTTCCCACCGTGGACCGCGGCGAACGCGTAGTGTTTTTCTGCTCGATGCATACCGCCGGCGACAGGCCCTCGATGCGATCGACTTTCGGCGGCTGAACCTGCCCCAGGAACTGCCGGGCATACGAGCTGAGCGATTCGACGTACCGGCGCTGGCCCTCAACGTACACCGTATCGACGGCCAGGCTGGTCTTCCCGCTTCCGCTGGGCCCGCAGCAAACGGTGATCTTGTTGCGGGGAAACTCGACGTCGATGTCCTTCAGGTTGTGCTGCTTGGCCCCGAAAACCTTGATATGCCGATGTTGCGGCGTCCCGCTATGTTGCCTTGGGGCCTTCTTGCCGCGTTGCCTTTCTCGTTGCCTGGTCGCCTCGTTGCCTTGCTGCCTTTTTTGAACTTTGAACTTTGAACTTTGAACTTCGCGGACCATCTCGCTCAGCGCGATTCCTGTATAAGAATCCTTGCAGCGCGCAACTTCCTCCGGCATGCCCTCTGCGACAATCTTTCCTCCCCCTACGCCGCCTTCGGGCCCCAGGTCGATGACCCAGTCCGCAGTCTTGATCACATCCAGATTGTGCTCGATCACCAGAACGGTGTTGCCGGCGTCAACGAAGGCGTGCAAAACCGCGAGCAGCCGCTTGATATCCGCAAAATGCAGGCCGGTCGTCGGCTCATCGAGTATGTAGAGGGTTCGGCCCGTCGATTTCTTGACCAGTTCGCGGGCCAGCTTGATTCGCTGCGCTTCGCCGCCGGACAGCGTCGTGGATGACTGCCCTAGCTTGAGATAGTCGAGTCCCACGTCGTGCAGCGTGCGGAGCATGCCCGCAATCGCCGGCACGTTTTCGAAATGGTCGAGCGCCTGCTGCACGTCCATATCCAGCACGTCGGAAATGGACTTGCCCTTGTACAAAATCTGCAGCGTCTCGCGGGCGAAACGGCGGCCTTCGCAGAGCGGACAAGTCACCCAAACGTCCGCGAGCAGCTCCATGTCCATCTTGTTGCTGCCGTTGCCCTCGCAGGCCTCGCACCGCCCCCCGCCTTTCTCGCCCGTGGAAACGTTGAAGCTGAACCGTCCAGGCTTGTAGCCCCGCACTTTCGCATCGGGCATGCGGGCATAGAGATCACGGATCTGATCAAATACTTTGATGTAGGTTGCGGGGTTCGACCGCGGCGTGCGCCCGATCGGCGATTGATCGATGTCGATGACCTTGTCGAGATGCTCAATCCCATCGATGCGGTCGTGTGCGCCGGGCTCGACGTTCGTCGCGCCGTTCAAATCGCGAGCCAACGCCTCACGGATGATGTCATTGACCAGCGAACTCTTGCCCGACCCCGACACCCCGGTGATGGCCACAAACCGCCCCAAGGGAATCGCAACCGTGATGTTTTTGAGATTATTCTGCCTCGCCCCGACGACGCTCAGCCAATGGACATCGCCAGTCTTTGTCGAATCGCAGACTTCGGGCAGCCCGTTCCGCTTTGGCCAAGCACGGCGTACTTTTCGCGCCGACTTCCCAAGGGCTGTTACTGTCTTTCGCTTTAGCACTCGGTTTTTTATCTTTTCCGCGGGCGTTACCACTCCGGGCTGAACTATATTCCGGCTTCGTCGCGGAGTTTGATCAAGTCTTGTTCCAAACCAAGCGTTCGAGCCTGCTCGAACAGATATTTCCAATCCATATTCACGTTCTGCCGTCGGGCGACGCTTAGGGCATTCTCCCATTGCTTTTGGGATTGGGACTCCAGGCGCCAAAGCAACTTCATCAGGATGATGTCCTCGGAGGTAACGGTATAAAAACACTCCCGCTCCGTTCCGTACTGCAGCAGCGATCGCCGCCTCAAAACCGAATCGTTAAAAGGGTTGACGGCGAGAACAGACAAATCAACTTTCAAGGCCGTCTCGGTGTCAATCAGATTGGCCATGCCCCCTTGGCGCGCCACATCTTCAAGGCTTTCCAAACTTCGATAAAACCGACGGGGAAGTGCCGCATCAAGTTCTTTGGCTTGCCTTGAACTCATGCGAATGACGATATCGACATCCTGACTTGGAACGGGTTCCCCGTGCATAC
>JBKJYI010000337.1:0-3702 GCA_046715855.1 Phycisphaerae bacterium | reverse complement strand
GGCTTACTATTGGTGGTTGGACGATGCGAAGGCGCCGCCGTTTGCCCGTACGGTGGACATTCACAGCAAGCCGGGATACGACCCGGTCGAACTCTTTTTCGACCCGAAAACTCGCGGAATCCCGCTGGATGCCTCGCTTGTGAAAGGCTCGCACGGTGTGCCCGCTACGGAAGCCCGGCACCGGACGGCGTTCATTTGTTCGGATCAGCGCGCGATGCACGATCGCAAGGAGGCGATTCGAGACATCGATATGTACGCGATCGCGGAAGAGCTCGTGATCGGATAACGGCGCGATGGTCGGTCGGTTCGTTCAGCCGTGCCGACGGCACTGGTGCACTTCCCTTGTTCAGTAAACCAGCGATGAATCGCGGGGCTATTTTCGTGCTGTCACTACGGGACGAATAGCTGACAAGGCTAAGTTGAGGAAACAGGGCTATTCTGTTTCGCCCCAGAGGGCGGCGGGCATGAGTTGGGGGCGGCCATCGCGGCCCACGCAGGCCAGAGTCGTCGAGGCCTCGCAGGCATGCTGGCCTTCGCGTGAGACGGTGTAGGTATGGTCAACGCGGGTCCGGGTGACTCGGGTCACTGTAACCGTTACTCGCACCAGGTCGTCGTAGCGGATGGGGAGCAGGTAGCGGATGGCGGCCTTGTAAACGACGAAGAAACAGCCCTGGGCTTCCAGGTCGCGGTAGCGGAATCCGTTCATGCGAAGGCGTTCGGTGCGGGCCTGCTCGAAGTATTCCCAGTAGCGGGCGTGGTGCAGGTAGCCCATCGCGTCGCACTCGGCGTAGCGGACGCGGATTTCGATGCTGGTTGATTCGCCGGGGGCGCCGAGCGGAGTTTGGATCATGGCGCAAAATAACTTGAACGGCCTGATTTTCAAAGTGCTCGGCTCGACCGGCGTGAGTACGTTTTGGATGGAGCCAAATGGAGCAACCCCATGAACTCGGCAAGTTCATGCCGGCGCCCGATGGGGCCGGGTTTGGGCATGCCACCATGGTCTGTGCTTTGGTGTGGACTCCGTTATCATTTCAACCTTGTCCGACGTTGTCTTGTTGCAATCACTTCCGGCTGATGAGATCACCCAGAACGCTTTTTGTTCGCGCTGTGAATACAACCTGCGCGGGCTGACATGGAGCGGACGTTGCCCGGAATGCGGTACGCTAACGGAGCATTCGCGGTGGAGATTCACGCTCTCCAACACCAATCCCAAGTGGGTTCAGACTCAGCGGGACGGAGTGCTGTATCTGTTTGCCGGATTCACCGCCGCCGCGGTGACCTATCCCATAGGGTACGCCGGTGTATCTCTGGGCTTCCTGGTTCTTCCCGCAGTCAATACGCTGCTGAACTTCATGGGCGCATGGCGTTTAACTACGCGGAACGCCGACAAGCGGCTTACCACGCCTGCGCCCCGGCTACGCATCCTCATCCGAATATGCGCGATCTTGGATTGCGTTAACCTGCTTATATGGCTTGGCGGTTTCGGTGGGGGGTTCCCTTTCTTCATCTTCTATCTGCTTCATATCATCATCTTCTTCGAAGCACGATGTCTTTACCTCATTTACTTGTCCCGGCGCTTCGAGCACGCGATTCTTCGCAGGAAAATGACGTGGCAACTGGTGATCATCATGATTGGCCTGCCCCTCGCTAGCGCAATGAGTTTCTCGATCCTGATGTTTCTTGGCAGCCTGAATCTGAAGTTTGGATCGAAGGCATTGGTCGTTGCGGCGGTTGTCTTCACCGCGGTATTTTGCGTCTGGTATGCCGGATTGCTAATTCGCTACGCCTTGGCGCTTAATGCGTCGTTACGGGCGTCAAGTCAGGGAGAGGGGGGATGGGCGCAGGGCACTGTGGTCGCTTGAGTGCGGAGGGTCGTCGTTTCGCGCTGGCTTGACCGGACAGAAAGGGCGGGGATACTTTACGGTGACTAGGCCGCCCGCCGTTGAATGCTGCACGCGGGCGACCGAAAGCACGAAGAAGGCATCGTGCCCGACCTTGTACCCGTTCGCACTAGCGGACCAGCCTGAAACGGAGACTGCTTTTGATAATCCATCGTTTCTTCTCTTCTGTCGTGGGGGTGCACGCGGTCCTGGGGGGTATCGTCCTGGGGCTCGCAGGGTGCAACGCATTCAATCCGGCGTTTTTGGGTGTGGTCGCACCGGAGGCAGCCGCAACCTTCGCGACGATCCCCAATGCGCCGGGCTACGTTGTCCTCGCCCTTCAAAACAATGTGCGCATCGACGGGCCCTTGCTTAATCACTTACGGCCCCAGCTTGATCTGTCGCCGGCCGAAGAAAGCGCCTTGCGC
The DNA here is from genome assembly GCA_046715855.1 of Phycisphaerae bacterium. Taxonomy (GTDB): domain Bacteria; phylum Planctomycetota; class Phycisphaerae; order UBA1845; family UBA1845; genus CAZAMB01. The sequence goes on along the minus strand of JBKJYI010000337.1, from coordinate 1,394 downwards.
GCCCGGATTCGCATGCGCCTGCGGATCACCCATTCTGATGGGACGTTTCAGACCGTCGAGATGATTTCGGGCAGCGGGGAGTTTGTCGACCCGTCATTTAATGCCCAGGCGTCGCCGGACCTGCTGCGCAACACGCTGACCAACGTGGTGGTGCGGTGCGACGTCGCGTCCATTCAACTGGAACCCGGTTCGAACATTGAGGTCTTCATCCCTGTCCCCCTGGAAATCTGGGAGCTTGTCGAAGTGGATATGGGAGAACAGGCCCCCGTCATTGATGAAATTCAGCGCGGCACCATCGCGCCGCAATTCCGCCCGCTTGAGCTGGACGAGGTTGACGAGGATGGAAACGTGATCCTGCAGCGCAACGTGGACGTTCGCGATGTGCTTAGCCCCACGACCAACGTGGTCTGCGGATCGGTGGTCCCCGTGGTGGTAAGCGGGGTTTTGTCCGTGCCCTTTTTCACCAGGGCTTCGGCCAATCCCAGCTACGATCGGGATGACGCGGATACCGTAGCCGGCATCGGCGGGCGCTATCAGTTCCGCGTGAGCGCTCAGTAAGAGTTTTTTTGGAATCGACCTATTCCTTCGAGGAGATGTGATACGTGCGTTTTCGAAGATTGATTGCCGTGTTGACGTTGTGCGTTTGCGGGCTTGCGGCGGCTGTCCTTTCCGGGTGCGGATCGGCGCTATTTAACCCTGCGTTCGTGAACAGCCAGATGGGCGGCGGCGTCGTGCCGCAGACTCCGGGTCCGGCAGCGGATTTCGTGCTGGTCCGCGTGGTGAATTCAACGGGGCAGCCGGCCGAGTTTATTGTGACCATCGACCGCGATGTTCTCGACCTCGACGACGAGGGCAACCCTCAGCGAGACGAGGACGGCAATCTGCTCACCGTGGCCAAGCGGGAGACCGTGCGGTTGCAAACTGCGGCCACCGGCGACTCGGCGGAATCCGGCGTGCTTTTCCCGTGTTCGGACTCGAGAATCACCCGCGTGGGGCTCGGGGAGAACCTTTTGCCGACGGATGCGGGCGTGTTCGCAGGCGGGACGGGCGCCGGCGGATCGACGGGCTTCGGCGTTCCGGTCGGCTCGCTAAACCCTCTTAGTCTTGCCGCCGGCAATTTCAACTGCGGCGACACGGTGATCTTCCGGGCGATCGTCCAGGCGGGTCAGGCAGGCGGGATCGGCTTGCAGTCTTTCCTGCTGCCGGGTTTTGAGCAGCCATCGGAGTTTTCCGGCCCCAATACGTTTGTGAACTTCCAGCAATTCCTTGAAACGCAGGTGAGCGAAGACGATTGATTTTCGCGATTCGGCCAGTCACTAACCAGGGAGGGACTCGGGCATGAAAACGGATTTTCGTCGGGGTCGGGGCCGTAGAGCATTCCTCACCTTCGTGGC
>JBKJYI010000336.1:0-2613 GCA_046715855.1 Phycisphaerae bacterium | reverse complement strand
GTTCTTCCCGGGCCGGTTGGCCCGTAAAAATTCTTCGACCTATGGGCCCCCCCGATCGCGGGGGGGGGAGGAGTCATCCCGCTCGACGCCGTCGATGCCACGGCTGTGGCACTTGCCCGGCACTTCGATCGCGAGACCGGAGGCATGAGCGGGCGCGGGAACAACAAGTATCCGCCGAGCATGGCCATGGACCTCATGCTTCGCGTCCACCGCCGCACCGGCAAGGCGGAACTTGCGCAGGCCGTGGACGTGACGCTTGACCATATGGCCCGCGGCGGAATTTACGACCACCTCGGCGGAGGGATCTGCCGCTACAGCACGGACACGAATTGGCTGGTGCCGCACTTCGAGAAAATGCTTTACGACCAGGCCATGGTCAGCGCGGTCTATCTCGACGGCTACCTGGCGCTGAAGAAGCCAGAATACGCCGCGGCCGCAAGGGATATCTTTGATTAGGTGCTGGATGAGCTCCGCTCGCCCGAAGGCGGCTTTTATTCCAGCCGCGATGCCGACAGCGAAGGACTCGAAGGCAAGTTCTACATCTGGACCGTGCCGGAAGTCATTTCGATTCTCGGTGGAGATGATGGCCGGCTCTTCTGCAAATACTTCGACGTCACTGATGCGGGAAACTGGTTTGAACGCATGGGACACGCTCCTGCAGGACCGAAGAACATTCTGCACGTTTCCAAGCCGCCCGAAGTTTTTGCGAAGGTTCACCATCTCGACGTGGAGCAATTCAAAAGGACCCTGCAGAGCTGGCGCGAGAAAATGCGCGCCGCCCGCAGCCGGCGCGTCCCGCCGGGTCTCGACGACAAGATCCTCACCGACTGGAACGGCCTGATGATCGCCAGCCTGGCCAAGGGAGCCGCGATCCTCGACGAACCAAAGTACGCGCAAGCCGGGGCGCAAGCGGCCGACTTCATTCTCACTCGAATGCAAAAAGACGGGCGGCTGCTCCGCACCTACCGGGCCGGCGAGGCCCGACTCACCGCCACGCTCAGCGATTACGCTTTTCTGGCCGAAGGCCTGCTCAATCTTTACGAGGCGACGTTCGAACGCCGCTGGCTCGACGAGGCTGAGCGCCTCGCGGACCTCTCGATTCGCTTTTACTTCGACGAGAAGGGCGGCGCGTTTTTCTTCACCGCCTCCGACGGCGAAAAGCTGCTGGTGCGTTCCAAGCAGCCGCATGACAGCGCCATCCCTTCAGGCAACTCCGTGCACGCCTTGAACCTACAACGCCTCGCGATTCTGCTGGGTCGCAAGGATTACCGCGAAAAAGCCGAGTCGATTTTCCGCACCTTCGCCCCCCAAGCGGTCGACTCGCCCGGCGCGTACGAACGCCTGATGTGCGCCGCCGACTTCTACCACGACACCGTCAAAGAGATCGCCATCATCGGTGAACCGGCATCTCCCACAAGTTCTTCCGCTCTGGAGGCCAATCGGGCCAAGGCGACGGCCATTGCTATCGGCGCCGAGGAACCGGTCCTCGATGTGAGCAATTGGTCCGGCAACCCGGATACCGCAGACCCCGGGGCCGGCACCTGGGGTCGCGAAGGAGAAGCCCCGGCCAGGGCAATTGGTGTTCCTTCGCCGGACGCACTTCAAACTCGTGCGCTTCTCCGCACCATTTACAGCCTTCATCTTCCAAACAAGGTCGTCGTCTTCGCGCCCGACAAAGTGACGGACGATCGCATCCCGCTGCTCACCGGCAAAGTACGCATAAATGGCAAGCCCACCGCCTACGTCTGCGAAAATTTCCGCTGCCAGGCCCCCGTCCAGACTCCCGAGCAGTTGCTAAAACAACTGCAAGCAGGGAGTGCAACCAGGAAGGAGTGAGACAATTGCCAATCACAAGTGCAATTGATCACGGAGATATTCGAGGCAGCGCGTCTTGTCGATGCGGATCTGGCTGGCGTCGTCGCGATTGCGCACGGTGACCGTACCGTCTTCCTTGGATTGGCCGTCGATGGAGAAGCAGGCAGGGGTGCCGGCCTCGTCAATGCGTACTCGTTATTGCCGATAAACTGCTTATCAAGATTCCAATTTCCCAAATCGTTCTTGCAGCCATTCGTAACTGACGGGAGCGGCGTACGGATCAGGAGGATATTCAGGAAGGTCAGGGTCCGCCCATCTCGCAATTTGTACATATGTTTCGAATGTCCCAGGGGTTTTTCGCAAGTTTTTCGGCAATTGCAAAGCATCAAGTGCAGCCGTTCGATCCTTGCCGTCGAGCAAACAATAGGACGTTGCCCATAGCACGAACCTCGAAAAAGAAGTCCCTGCCAACGCCATGTTTTTAAAGTCCCCGTTAGCCCCACCAAGTTGAACCACGGGTGCGTCCTGTACGACGGTCGTGTTTGAGACCCAAAGTCCATATGTGGCGTCGCTATTATTGCTGCCAAAGACCATCAGCTCGTCGGGAATTCCCCAGCCCCAAGAGTGGAGTTGGTGTGACATGGTGGCGAGGCACAGCTTGGCGCTCATGAGCGGATAAATTGAAAAAGTGCTGCCGAACAATGTCGCGCCGTCCGAGGCTTCGTAAACTGCACGAATCGAGAGAGGCAACGATTTTCCCAATTCCTTTTCGGTTTCAAGAATTTGCTGTTCAGAAGC
>JBKJYI010000335.1:0-7037 GCA_046715855.1 Phycisphaerae bacterium | reverse complement strand
CCAAGACTGTGCATCCAGTATTGCTTGCCGGTCTTGGCGTCGAGGGCGAAGAGGTTAGCTGAGTTGTCTACCACATAGATGCGGTTATTGGCTAAAGCGGGAGAGGCGAAACCAGCCTTGATTCCTTCGGCCCGCCACACTTCGCCAGTCTTGGTGATGTCGCCGGTTTTGCTGGCATCGATGCAAATGATGCGGCCCATTTCGGTGGAATCGATGTTCTCTTCGCCATGGGCGATGTATGCATGGTTGCCCTGAACAACGGGCGAAGCGTTGAGGCCTCGGTGGCTGACTTTAAACGTCCACAGTTTCTCGCCGGTGCGGGCGAGCATGCCGTAGACATTGCCGTCACCGTTGGGGGCAATGAGCATTCGCTTGCCCTCTATCACTGCGACGACCGGAATCGAGTAAGTCGTGTCGATCGGTTTTTCGCCGGGCGCCGCCCACCACAAAACCTTGCCGTCCTTCTTGTCGAAGGCGGCGTAGCGATGCATCGGCGGGCCCTGATTGCCCCAACTCGAACTCATGAAGCTAATGATGACGCGGTTCTCGTCGATGATGGGGTTCATCAACCGCCCGCCGTAGCCGCTGATGCGTCCGAACTCCTCGGTCATCGACCACTTCCAAAGCACCTTTCCGTCGCGGTTGAAGCACATCAGCTCGCCACCAGTGCCGTGGGCGTACACGTTTCCCGTCTCGGGGTCGCCTGCCAGCGAGGTCCAACCGACGCGCTGCGGAACGATGTCGGTGTCGAAGACGTTGAAGCGGTGCTCCCAAATCGTTTTGCCGGATTCCGCATCGAGGGCGATGACGCGTTCCTGCAATTCGATGGGCTTGAGAATGTCGCCCACCGGAGTGATCGCGTAGACGCGACCATTCATCACCAGCGGCGTGCTGCGGCCTTCGACGGGGACCTTCCAGAGCACGTTCTCGCCTTGCGGAGACCACGTGGTGACGACGGCCTTTTCCGCAGCGAGACCGTTCCGAGTCGGTCCGCGCCAGGAGGTCCAGTCCGCAGCCGAAGCCGTCGACGCCATCAGTCCGATCGTTAGAACGCCGAGGTGTTTCAACATGACAACCCCCTTGGAAGCTTGACCATCTGGGCTTACACCTGTTCGCGGATAAAACGTCGCGCTTTCATTTCATAACGCGGCAAAGTCCCGGCCGCAACCGCCACCACGACCGGCCGGAAGTTGAACCGATCGCGGATGACCTCCGAAAGCTTCTTCGAAATTGCATCACCGTCGGAACCAGGAGAAGACTCGATTTCGATCTTCAATTCTGTCATTGCAGGGGCCTGGCGGGCGGTGGCGCGAAACTCCACAACCGGAAAGCTGCGGATGATCTCCTCGATGGCTGAGGGGAAAACATTGTTTCCACGAATCAGCAGCATATCGTCGGTCCGGCCGAGAATACCGCCCTCGAATCGAGCGAACCATCGGCCGCACGCGCAACGCGCGCGCAACATGCGGACCTGGTCACCGGTGCGGTAGCGAATGAGCGGGCTGCCTATTCGGCCGAGATTGGTCAGCACGAGTTCGCCAACCGTGCCGTCAGCGACTATCTCGCCGGATTGGGGATTGATGACTTCCGGGATGAATTCCGACTCGATGAGGTGCAATCCACCGGGCGCTTCCAGGCACTCGAAAGTGCACGAGCCGATCTCGGTCATGCCGCTGTGATCGAACACTCGCGCTCCCCAGGCCGATTCCATTTGCGCACGCGTGGAAGCAATGCATCCGCCAGGCTCCCCGGCGACAATCAATGCTCGCACGGTGGAAGCCGTAAGATCGATGCCCTCGGAGCTTGCAACTTCGGCCATTCGCAGGGCGTAGGTGGGGGTGCAGCCCACCACCGTGATGGCATTGTCCTGAATCATCCGCAGCCGGGCCAAGGTGGTCATGCCGCCCGCGGCGAGCGTGAGGCACCCGCTATCGATGGCGCTTTCAAAAGCGGCCCAGAATCCGAGAAATGGCCCGAAAGAGAAGGGAAACAGTATGCGATCGCCGGGTTGCACTCCCGCCGCCAGGTAGATGGTGCTCCAGCATTTCTTTACCCAGTTCCAGCTATCGAGCGTGTCGAGCCAGCGCAGCGGGGCGCCGCCCGATGTGGCCGAAGTCTGGTGAAGGCGAATGTACTGATCGGGCGGGCAGGTAAGGTTCGAGCCGTAAGGTGGATGCTCGGCTTGATCCTGTTGCAGTTCTTGGCGCGTTGTGAAAGGCAGTTCCGACAGGGAATCGATGAGCGGATCAAACCTTAGGCCTGCATATTTGCGCATGTAAAAAGCATTGGAGGCCAAAACAACGCGGAACATCTCCGCGAGTTGTTGCCGTTGGAGCGCTGCGATTCCGGCACGATCGAGCGTTTCGACGTCACGATTGTGGTAGGCCATTGAGTCGATGCTATCCGAAGGTGGATTCTGAGCGAACGGTGCGCATTGCGAGGCCAGGAAAAGAATTCACTGTAAAAAGTTGTAACAGAATGTTATCAAAAATGGAGATGCGGATCGGCGTCCGTTCTTGTGTTCCGTCTTGCGTTCAGCACGGTCTGAGTTACCATGCCTCCCGTTGGTGCGTTGACCTCAAGTGCTACGATGTGGCACTTCTCGCGTTGAATATCGGTCACAAAGTGATCTGGTTCGGGGCAGGGCCTCACGCTTGAAAGGAGCGGAACATGATTAGGAACAAAACTCGGTCTTTTAGTGCGCGTCGCGGAGGGATCATTGGATTGCTCGCCGTGTCCGCCATTGCGTCACCAGCTATCGCCGTCCCTGTTCGCGTGCAGGCGAGGCAGGATCAAAGTGTGGAGAGCTCTTTCGATCTCGATTTCGGTGTCGCCCAGGGCGGAGTATCCAGCGCCCTGATTTCGCGCACGGAAATGGAGCTGGAAATCGACGGACTTGCCGGAACGGCCCGCTTCGTTTCCTACGATCAGGATATTGACGCGCTCATGTTGCCGGGTGGTCTTTCCACCGGGGCCATTCGCGTGCAAATCGTGCCGGACAGTTCGACAGGAACATATCACCGTGCCACCGGCGCCTTCGTGACCAATGAACTGTACAGCATCGAATTCGCCGGCGACTTGAGCGCTTACGGCCTGTTTTCGCCGGTACTCCTGCCGAGCCAATCAATCGGCGCGGTCGATCTGGAAAGTTCGACGGTCGGGCGCGTCACCATGAACTGGGCGGGCAGCAACATCGCCAATCAGGATATTCCCATCGATTTTTCGTACATTTGCTCGCTCTTCGCCTCGTTTTCCACCACGGCCGCTTCTTATGTAGAAATCGAAATGGTTCCGCTCGTTTCGGCGGTGCCGATGCCCCTTCAAGCAACCTTGATGACTTATCTCAACTCAGCCATTACATCCTTCGCAGCGTCAGACGTTCGGAGTGGCGTGAATTCACTGCGAACATTTATTTTGAAGGTTCAAAGAACCCTGGGAGCCGGCGGAGCCGAGCTGGTTGCCGCGGCCAACACAGCGATCGCCCTGGCGGAAAATCGCCTCGACCAGGTTATGCTGCAGGCCCCGCAAAGCCCGCTTGATCAGATGGCGATGCCGGTGGATGGGAGCTCGACAAAGGGCTCGCAAGATTCACGCATCGTCCGGTAAGGCCTTTTCGCAACGCAGTGGAGGCCGCTTTCGGGCGGCCTCTTTTTTTTGCGCCGTTGGAAATGGCAGGTCGACAAGCGAGAATGGTGTTGCGGAAGCGCACGGATTGATCGAGTGAAAGAGTTACGTATTGCCTACTTGGCCGCTGGGGCGGCCGGGATGTATTGCGGAAGCTGCCTGCGCGATAATCGGCTGGCGGCCACGCTCATCGAGCAGGGGCGCGACGTGGTGCTCATGCCGCTCTACACGCCGCTACGAACGGATGAACGAGACGTGAGTGTCTCGCCCGTGCACTACGGCGGTCTGAATGTCTACCTTCAACAACAATCGCACTTGTTTCGACGGGTGCCCAGGTGGATAGGCCGCTGGTTGGATTCTCCGGCGATCTTGAATTTTCTTTCGCGCTGGTCGTCATCGGTGGATGCCAAGTCGCTGGGCCCCCTGACCGTTTCCGTGTTGAAGGGGGAACATGGCGCGCAGCAAAAGGAATTAGAAAAGCTGATGGAGGCACTCGCGGCGATCCAGCCCGACCTTATTCATTTGCCCACGCTCCCGTTCATTGGGGTGGCACGCCAGCTCAAAGCAGCCCTGAACGGACCGATTTTTTGCACTTTGAGCGGTGAAGATATCTTTTTGGACGAATTGCCCGAGCCGTATCGGGCCGAATCCTTCAGGCTCATCGAGGAACAGGCTCGCTATATCGATGCATTCGTGTCAACGACGAAGTACTACGCCCGGCACTGTGTGGACCATTTTGCACTCCCGTCGGAAAAAGTTCACGTGGTGCCGATGGGCGTTCGAGTTGAAGATTTCGCGCCGGCTCGAAGCTCGCCACGAGAGGAAACTTTCACGATCGGCTACCTTGCTCGCATCTGTCCGGAAAAGGGACTGGCCGATTTGTGCGAGGCCTTTGTGCTGCTTCGGCGGGCGGGACGCGACTGCCGGCTGAGAGTCGCGGGGTATCTGGCGGGGTCGCAGAATAAATTCCTCGACGGTCTTCGAGATTATCTGCGGCAGCCCACGACATGGGGCCACTTCGACATCCTTGGTGAGGTTTCGCGGCAGCAGAAAATCGATTTCTTTCAATCACTCGATGTGTTTTCGGTGCCAGCCGTGTACCGTGAGGCCAAGGGGTTGTATGTTCTCGAAGCGATGGCCAGCGGGGTCCCTGTGGTCGAGCCACGACATGGGTCGTTTCCGGAGCTTGTTGAATCTACTGGAGGCGGACTGCTTTATGATCCCGATTTGGGACCGCGCGGATTGGCGGATGCCCTCGCCCGCCTCATGGATCAACCCGAAGAAAGACGCATGCTGGGAATGACCGGTCGCGACGCGGTTCGTAAGTTGCATACCGACAAAGTGATGGCCGAGGAAACCTGGAAATTGTACGAGCGTTACATTGCAAAGCCGGTATGAGTAATAACCTAACGATGCCAGGACGTGGAGAGGCTTTACCCGGCCACGAAGTTCCGAGTCTTCATCATGCCGCGGCCAAATCCGATTCAAGCGCTTCGGTGGCACTAATCGCGAAGTCGCTAAGCAAGTCGTTTGCCGCGCGGGGTCGCGACCTGATCATTCTCCGCGATGTGAATCTGCGGATGTCGGCCGGCGAGTCGGCGGCGATCCTTGGGCCGTCAGGCTCGGGGAAGAGCACGTTACTGAACATCCTCGGGACGCTGGAGTCACCCACCGGCGGTGCGGTCATCATTAACGACTCGGATCCATTTCGGATGGGCGAGCGGGAACTCGCTCGGTTCCGAAACCAAAACATTGGCTTTGTGTTTCAGGAACACCATCTCCTGCCTCAATGCACGGTGCTGGAGAACGTGCTGCTGCCCTCGCTGGCGTCGCGCGGAAAAGAAGGCCGCCTCGCCCGCGCCGAAGAGTTGATCCATGCAGTGGGACTTTCCGGACGACTCGATCACCGCCCTGCGGAACTCTCCGGCGGCGAGCGTCAGCGCGTTGCTATTGCTCGCGCACTGATCAACGATCCGACGCTGGTGCTGGCCGATGAGCCGACTGGCAATCTCGATCGAACCACGGCTGAGACGATGGGCAGTCTCCTGCTGGACGTGCTCGCTCGGCGCAGCGCGGTGCTGATCGTGGTCACGCACAGCGAGCGGCTGGCCGAGCGTTTTCCTCGCCGCTATGAAATCAATGAGGGCATGCTGACTCCGCTGAAGGTGTGACTTGAGCTGGCTGACCTATCACCTGCGATCTGCTTCTTTTTATTGGAAGAGTCACCTGTGGGTCGCTTTGGCGGTTGGGGTGGCGACCGCGGTGCTGACTGGAGCGCTGGTGGTGGGCGACTCCATGCGGCACAGTCTCCGCGAACTTGCGGTCGGCCGTCTCGGTCAGGTTGATTACGCGATGGCGACGCCGCGATTGTTCGGCGACGACCTCGGCAGTCGCTTGGCCGAAGCCATGCCGGCTACGACTTCATCCGCAATCCTCATGCTCCGCGGTGCGGCCACTCATGCCCAAAATCGGACTCGGGTTAGTCGCATCAATATTTTCGGGGTCAACGAAAGTTATTGGGGTCTGGATACGGCCACGCATCCCGCTTCCATTACACAACTGGAAGGACGATCCATCATCCTCAACGAACCGCTGGCCAGTGAGCTATTCGCCAAAGTCGGCGACGATGTGATACTGCATCTTGGCAAGCCCAGCGCAATCTCGACAGAGACGTTACTGGGGCGCCGCGATGAAACCACCGCTACCCTCCGATTAACGGTTACAGCCATTATTCCACCGCGCGGCCTGGCGGCATTCGAACTGAACCCGCGCCAGGCATTTGCGCAAAACGCTTTCGTCCCACTCGAAATCCTGCAACGGGCACTCGACCAGCCCGAAAAAGCCAACATACTTCTCGTCGCAACATCGAATGCGAAGGACGACGAAAAATCAGTGCCGGCTATGCAGTCTGCATTGGCTGCATCGGTAACGCTTGCTGATTTGGGATTGCAGTTGCGGTTCGTCCGTGATTTGCCTGTCATCGAAAGTGATGCGCTATTGATTGCGCCGGAGCTTGAAGCCGCCGTAACTGGATTCGGCGCGGGCGATGCAATGTCTCCATTTCTGGCCTACCTGGCCAACACGATTTCCAAAACCCACCCACCTGGCGGGCATCCGAACACCGTCATTCCGTATTCCACCGTCGTTGCGGTCGATCCGGCTTCGCCCTGGATGCACGAACTCCAGATCCAAACAGCTGGCGGTGGATTGACATTGCGCGACGGTGAAATCCTGCTCAATGAATGGGCCGCCGAGGACCTCAACGCGAAGCCAGGCGATTCCGTCACCCTAGCCTATTACGTTTCCGGCGATTCGGGGACGCTTGAAACCCGCTCGGCCAGCTTCACATTGCAAGGTGTAGTGCCCCTGAGTGGCTTCGCCGCCGATCCCGACCTCGTGCCCCAATACAAGGG
>JBKJYI010000334.1:0-15619 GCA_046715855.1 Phycisphaerae bacterium | reverse complement strand
GCCCTTCTTCGTGGCCGAGCAGTTCACCGGCTTCAAGGGCAACTACACCCCGCGCGATGAGACCATTCGTTCGTTCGAGGAACTCTGTGACGGCAAATGGGACCATCTGCCCGAGCAAGCATTTATGTACGTCGGGGTTATCGAAGAAGCCGCGGCCAAGGCCGAAAAACTCGCGAAAGGCTAGAAAGACAAATTCGAAATTCGAAGTTCGAAATTCGAAGAAGGCTTATCTTGCGATGACCAACGCAGTGGCGCACGACATCACTGAACGGACGTACCTGTTCGCCGTGCGCATTGTCAATGTGGTCAACGCGGTGCCAAAGAGTCTTGCCGGCGGAGTTGTTGCACGCCAGCTTATTCGAGCGGGCACCAGCATCGGCGCGAACGTGCACGAGGCGCGTGGCGCCTCGTCAAAGAAAGAGTACTGCCGCCGCATCAAGATTGCGAAATCAGAAGCTCAGGAAACGCACTACTGGCTCCGACTTTTGGGTGACTGCGAGATTCTAAGCAAAATAAAGTTGAACTCTTTACTGCAGGAAGCGGATGAGATTGTGCGTATTCTTACCGCCATAGGAAAGAAAACCGAGGAATAAGAGGAAGTTTTCGAACTTCGAACTTCGAACTTCGAATTTCGAATTTCGAACTTGTCTTTATGGCTAAATTTGAAACTTTCCAATGCAGCGTAATTACCCCCGAGCGGGTCGTGCTCGATACTCCTGCGACGTTTGTCGCCTTCCCCGCACACGACGGCGAAGTCGGTATTTTGCCGCACCGCGCCCCGCTGGTTTACAAGCTGGGCATCGGTCCCCTCCGCATTGAAACCCCGGGTGAAACGCACCTTTATTACATCGATGGCGGCTTCGCGCAGATGGTGAATAACCGCCTGGCAATCCTCACCGAACAGGCGAAGAAGGCCGCCGAAATTCAGCCCGCCATCGTTGAAAAAGCACTAGCCGATGCGCGTTCCATGCCCATCAAAGACACCAAATCGCAGGACGCGAGGGACTTGGCCGTGCGCCGCGCCAAAACCCAGCTTAAGCTGGCCCGGCAGTCCGGCTGATTCCATCTCCCGATCCAATTTTCAAGTGCGATACCCAAACTATCTTATAAACCCGTAAAATTATGCCCAAAAACCCCAGGTTAGCTTCTTTGAATCTTTTTTTTAGGAATTCCCTTGCGTCGATGGTTGCAATTCTGATACATTGCGAATGGTTATTGGGCGTCCGAGTATGGTGCGTCATTATTCCGACCGGTGTTTTCCCTTCCCCCAGCTCTTCAGCGGGTCTAATTCCCTTCTAGGTTCATTCCGAGCCAGGTCACCCTTGTGCCCATGGATGGTTAGCGTTAGTCGTCCGGGCGCAAAAAGTCCCCCCTATCAGGAGGTAGAGTATGAAGAATCGTAGTACATTGGTCCTATTAGCGGCGTGTCCACTAGCCCTCGCGGCGTTGGCCGTGGCTGCGGACAAGCCATCCGTGGAAAGGTTTATCTCGGTCATGCCGGAAGTGGCCACCGAAGGTCTTACTACGGCGCAGTCAACAAACATTCAGGTCGATGTCAGCAATTGGCTGGCGGCCGAAAGACCTTCCGGTGTCGGAACAACTCGCGTTTCGCTTTCTCCCGACCAGATTCAGACGATCGAGCAGCCGGAAGCGACCAACGCTGCGCCGCTCAAGGTGGGTTTGGTTGTTCCGCTGCCCGCGACGTTGAGCCTCAACGGACTTGCGAATCCCAAGACCGGAGTGGTGAGTCGCGATCCGAATATCGCAGGCGGACAGTTGACTAGGACCCGCGACGGCGACTACATCTGGGCGGTCAACGTCGCATCCGAAGGGGCAGGCGGCATCCGGCTACATATCGAAAACCTTTTCCTTCCCGACAATGGCGAACTGTATTTTTATAGCGAGAGCGGCGAGTCCTATGGCCCGTATACCGGCACGGGACCCGACAACAGCGGCGACTTGTGGACGCCTTCGATCGTCGGCGATGAGGGCACTCTCCAGGTTCGATTGAACGCTCCGGTTTCAAAGGAAGATCTGGTAGCCGTTTCGCTTCAGATTACGGAAATCGGTCACATCAGCCGCAGCTTCTTCGGAATTGCCGATGTCGATCCGAACGCCGAAGGTGGCGTGGCTGCTTTTTGCCAGTTCAATGTGGCATGCGTTCTGAACAACAATTGCCAGAGTAATGCCGCGGTGAACAACGCCGAGTTTGCCGTCGCGAAAATGCTGTGGGTCGAAGGCGCCTTCATTTACACCTGTTCGGGCGGGTTGATCGCCGACAGCGATTCGGCCACGCAAATCCCGTATTTCATGACCGCCGGCCACTGTCTAAGCAGGAGCAACTCGGGCTTGGAAGCGTTCTTCCACTACGAAGTCCCTTGTGGAACATCCACTTGCACGGCCACCCATACCGATCCGCCCAATACCTTGATTTCCGGCAAAACGGTGGGCGCAACGGTTTTGACCTCCGGATCGATTTCTGCCGGAGATTATTGTCTCTTGCAGCTGAGCCAGGCGCCGCCCGCCGGCAGCATCTTCCTGGGTTGGAGCAACGCCGCCGTGTCGGGTTCGAACGGGACCCCGCTGTATCGCATCAGTCATCCGTCCGGCGCGCCGCAGGCCTATTCGGATCAAACCGTAAGTACCACTGCGGGGACATGTCAGGGTTGGCCGCGTGGACCGCTCATTTATAGCCGTGGGGTGAATGGCGCCACGGAAGGCGGGAGCAGCGGATCGCCTGTCGTGAACGCGTCCGGAATATTTGTCGGGCAACTAACCGGAGCCTGCGGAACGAACATCAACGACGAATGCGATCACGCTTCCAACGCGACCGTTGATGGCGCGCTCGCGTATTATTACAACGCTGTCGCTCCGTGGCTTGCGGGCGGCGGCGGAGGCTGCGGTGCCGTGGGCACGTCCTGCTCGAGCAACTCGCAGTGCTGCTCGAACAAGTGCCGCGGCGGGACTTGCAGATAGTTCGTATCACTGACCGTAAGCAAATAATCCGTAGGCAAATAAGGCGGGCGGGTAATTATTTTACCCGCCCGCTTCTTTCATGTGACCGCACTGGCAGTTGAATGCAGCTCTGCTCACTACAGGGCGAGTTTATACTTCGACTTCCTCTTCCGCGCTGTCGCCGCCCGCAGTGGCGAGGACGCGGCGGCGGCGTCTGCGCTTCTTGGGTGCGCCGAGCTTCGGCGGCGTGGGGATGCGCGGGGCCGTCTCTTCAGCTAGTAAAATGGCCTGGCTCGCAGTCTTGGCCACAACATCGGCGTTGACTTCTTTCCACAATCCATCCGCTCGATTGAATACCCCGCCTGAAACAATGATATTCATCGTGGGCGCGACCCCAATTTCGCGAATCTGATCGACCAGTTTGCGCACGCCGGGCACGCCCCCTGGCTGAGTCCCAAAGATTAGCAGCACTTCGGGGTTGAGCTGGCCCACGAGGATCAGAATTTCGTCGTTGGGGACGCCGCCGCCGAGGAAAAAAACTTCCCAGCCTTTCGATTCGAACAGGTCGGCGCACATCTGGGCTCCGAGCTCCTCCGGTTCGGACTCGGCGCACACGATGATGATTTTCTTTTGGATCGGCGCAGCCTTGCTTAGATGTACTTGCAATTGGTCGGCGATGCTGCGATTGATGCGTGTGGCCATGTGCTCGGCGGCGGAGTTGATTCGGTCATTGCGATAGAGCTTGTCAATCTGTTCCATCGCCGGCCACAGCAGTTCGTGGTACAGACTTGCCGGGTCTGAGACGGTTGCCAGCTCGCGCTGGATGAACTCGCGGCAAGCGGGCCTGTTGCCCGCAAGGAGTGGAATGACAAATTCATCGACGGTACGGGTGGTAGTGCCCATGTCTTACTCCATTTTCCGTCAGTGCATCAAGGGACCCGTTATGGGCTGCGGCCTCCTGCCGAACTCTCGAAGCATCCGACGCACAAGAAATAGAATTTGAAGGGTCTCCAACCCAGTCGTTACGATGTGCTCGGTTATCTGGGAAGATGCGGTAAATTGGATAACCTTGCGAATATAGTATCGACCCCGACGCAAAAAAATCTTGAAGGCGCATTTAGTGCCGATCGACCATCGGGCTTGGAGGTCCTTGCTGCAAGGGGCTTAGCGGGAGGCGGAGCCAACTGTCTGCTCTTTCAGGAAGTGTTCAGCCCTGCGGGTCGAGGGATTGACGAAGCCTGTCGACGAAATCGAGTTGCTCGTCACACCAGTTCAACTCTTCTTTGCCGACGGGCCCGAAGCCGTGCAAGTTCTCGCGGGTGCTTAAGAGCATCTGTAATACCTCATCCAAGAGAGGTCGCGCTCGTTCGGAAGTCCTGGCTAAAAGCATTTCGGCGTGGCCGATCAGGGCATGAGCCAAATGCAGACTGGCGCAAACCGTGGCAATGTCGCCCGGCAGGTTTTCGACCAGCGTATTTTGAGCGTTTTCTGCAGCGTTTACTGCTTCTTCGTGACGAGAAAGCTGGGTCAGCAAGGCGGACAGTCGAATAAGTGCGCACGATTTTTGTCGGGCGTGATTGGCATCGGCCGGTTGCAGCTTTGATGCCAACCGGTACCAACGCTCCGCGGCAGCCACATCTCCGCTCCATTGGGCGCACGAACCTAGACTCATTGCGCACTCGCATTGTTCGGCTGGTGTGCCATGTTCGCGGCGCAGCTCCAGGGCCGTCCGATGAATGCGACAGGCTTCGACGGGTAAATCCTGACGGCGAAGTGCCGTGCCCTGCAGTTCCAACGCGGCAGCCGCCAGGCGTACCAACGTTGGTTCTTGAGGATCGGAAAAACCCAGACGAAGTGCTGCTGACGCCGCTTGGCGTGCCATGCCCCTGGCACCTGGAAAGTCGCATTGTTCCAGCAGAATCCGCGCTTCGAGGTATTTTTTCCATACCTGTTCGAGCGGCGCGTCTTCGGGAAGTTCGCCCAACCATTTGATGGCGTCGGCAATGCGTCCAGTTCGCAGGGCATTCAAGACGCGTGCAGCCGCGTTGTTGGGCGGATCCGGAGTTTGCAGTGTGCGACTCAAACTCGACGAGTGGAAACCAACTGGGTTCATGGGGCTGGTTGAGCCTTCAGTGCTTTTTCGACTGCAGGTACGATGCTGTCATCGCGAAGATCGCTGGCGGCGACTTTTCCCTCGGAGTCGAGCAGGAAGATCGCCGGAATGCCGTAACGCCGAAGGATTAGGCGGCGAGGGTAGACCCGCCCGCTTAGCCGAAAGTCTGGGGCCACGTCATCTTTGGATTCGCTTTGAGGAAGGAGCGAAGCGAATCTTCTTCAAAATCGCGACTTATTCCCAGCAATACAAAATCATTTCGTCCCCGGAATTTTTCGCTCACTTCGATGAGGCGGGGGACTTCGGCGACGCAGGGCGCGCACCATGTCGCCCAAAAAACCAGCAGTACGGTCTTCCCCTGGAGATCGCGCAAGTTGATTGTTTCGCCGCCAAGCGTTTTAAAGGCCAGCTCAGGCGCGGATTGACCGGCTGAAAGTGCAGCCGGGCGCGTTGAGATTCGATCCAGCACAAACTCGGCCTCAGTGGCATCGCCGGATTTGGCCGTGCGAGTCACGTTTAACGGTGAACCGACCATAGATAGAGTAAATTCATCAGCGGGGGCGTTCTCCATGACGAAGCGACCTTCGTGGTCGGTCATCGCTCGCAGGCCAAGGGTATCCTTTTCGCGCCACTTGGTTGCCATCACTTCCACCCCCGCGACCGGCTCGCCACTTATGCTTTTCACTATACCGCGCACGATCCCGGCTTCGCCCAATACGAAATTGAGTTTGACGGTGTCCTGGGCTTGTACTTCGACGATTTTCAAATCCGGAGCATGACCCGCAAGGTGAACGGTAACGCAGGCCAGGCCCGGGCGAACTCCGCTTAGCGTGTACCTGCCTTCCGGGTCGGTCCAATCACGCGGCGAAGAGTCCATGTAGGAGTCACCGGCGAACACGCGAGCGCCGTACAGAGGTTCGTCAGTCGTGGCATCGCGTACCACCCCGGTGATCGTGCCCGCGCGTTCCATGATTAAATGATGCCGCGACTCGGTCGCATTTTCCGGGAGTTTCAGTGAATCGCCGACTTCACCGGTGGTCACGTACCCTTCGCGTGATAGCCGGACCACTATTTTGTTGGCGTCGAAGTGCAGCGCCTTCAACTCCGCGGTGCCGTCGTCGCCGGTGATCAACGTGCGAAAATCATGGCGAGCGGAGTCGATGCATTCCAGTACTGCTCCCGCGATGGGTGTGCCCGCGCGATCTGTGACGGTGAGATGCACGGTTCGCTCCGGCTTGAGCTCGATGATGAGTTCGCCGGACACCGGTACGCGGACGGCTTTTCGCTCGCGTCCAAATCCCGGCGACGTGATTTCCAGTTCTCCTTGCACAGGGGAGAGGGAGAGAATTGCGAACCGGCCTTCCGCGTCGGCCTCCACGTCGCGGCGCGTGAACATGTTCTCAAAAGCGACCTTGGCCGCGACCGGCTTCTTGTCGGCGGCGCTGATGACTCTCCCGGTTAGACTGAGGTTGCCTTCCAGCGTCTCTCCCAGGAATGGCGGCGGCTTGGCCGGATCCAGTTGGATGATTCTGGCCAGCTCGGCGAATTGGTCCTTCGAGAACTTCACAATGATTTCCGCACTCCCGGGCGGTTCATTTGCGGCTAGCGAAAAGTCACCCATCGCATCGGTCGCGGTTTGTGCAATCTGCTTGCCCGCGCTGCCATCGGGATTCTTTAAGAAGGCAGTCACCAGAACGTCTTTCTGCCCGGCCCCGATCGCATCGGTAATCTGTCCGGTGGCTACGATGAACGCGGCGCCCGCGTTGTCCGACTCCTTGGGGCTTTGCTCCGATTTGTCGATTGCTACAACCGGATCGGGAACCGGCAGCGCACCTTGAGCAGCGAGCGTGAGTTGTGCGAGCAGAGCCAGCATCATGCTCTGTCCGCCAGAGTGGCTCTTGCCGTGTCGATGCTTCGGGTGCATTGGTTTATTGTATACGCCGTCCCGCTGATTTTCGAAAACAGCGTTTGATGCAGGCTATCGGCGTCGCTAGACTCGCCAGCCAGAGATTATCCATGAGCAAACCTGGCAAGCCATCTCGCACGGTCCCGCGGCGACTCAAAGGATTCCGCGATATTTCCGCGGCCGATCTGCTGGCACGCGACAAAATGATCGCCACCGTCCGGAAGGTCTATGAGCGGTACGGCTTCGTGCCGCTCGAAACGCCGGTGCTCGAATATGTCGACGCCCTGGGCAAGTTTCTGCCCGAGGCCGATCGGCCTGACGCGGGCATTTTTTCCTTTCGCGACGAAGATGAAGAGTGGGTGGCCCTGCGGTACGACCTCACCGCACCCCTTTCGCGCTATGTAGCCATGAACCCGGAGTTGCCGCGTCCCTTCCGCCGCTACCAGGTGGGTCCGGTGTTTCGCATGGAAAAGCCCGGCCCGGGCCGCTTCCGCGAGTTCTACCAGTTCGACTTCGACAGCGTGGGCACGGCCTCAATGCTGGCCGACGCAGAATGTTGCATGATCATGTGCGACACGCTGGAATCGCTTGGTATTGCCGCGGGCCAGTACATCATACGCGTCAACAATCGCAAGGTACTCAATGGCGTACTCGAAGCGATGGCGGGCAGCCAATCGCTCGATCCCGACGTCGGGGGCAAGGTCTTGCGATGCGTGGACAAGCTCGACCGCGTCGGGCTCGACGGAGTCAAGGCATTGCTTGGCTCGGCAGGACGGCGCGATGAGTCCGGCGATTTTATGAAAGGCGTCGGACTGGACTCGGCGCAAATCGATGTGGTCATGAGATATCTGTCCATCAAGTCGCCCACGCGGGCGGGCACGTGTGACGAGCTTGAACGCCTGGTCGCTGAAAGCACGATAGGGCGCGAAGGGGTGTCCGAGCTGCGCGAAATCGACGCAGCTTTGAATGGCGGAGGGTATGGGGTTGATCGCGTCATGTTCGATCCCACCGTGGTGCGCGGACTCGCCTACTACACCGGTCCGGTATTCGAAGGCGTGCTTACTTTCGAGATCAAGGACGACGACGGCCAATCGAAGCAATTTGGAAGCGTCTTTGGCGGCGGACGCTATGACGATCTTGTCGAGCGCTTCACCGGGCAGAAAGTGCCCGCGACCGGCGCTTCGATCGGTGTTGACCGGCTGCTTGCCGCGCTCAAGGCTCTGGGTCGGACTGACGATGTGTCGGCCACTGCGGTGGTGCTGGTGACGCGATTGGATAAAAATCTGACGGTTCAATACCAGCGAATGACGGCCGAACTTCGCGCTGCGGGCATCAACACCGAGCTTTACGTAGGCACGCAGGGCATCGGCAAGCAGTTCAAATACGCGGCCGACACCGGCAAGATCGTGGCCATCGTTATGGGCGAAGACGAAATGAAGGCCGGCCAGGTTTCCATCAAAGACCTCCGCCTTGGGGACGCGCTCTCGAAGGACATCGGCCCTGATCGTCGGCAATGGCTTGAGCAGCAGCCGGCACAGTTAACCGTGGATCGCGCCGATTTGGTTCGTTCTGTGCGTGAAACGGTTGCCCGTCACTTACAGAAATAAAAGACCCCTCGGTCCAGGGACATCACTTCTGACGTGTGGCGGCGCGGCGGCGGAGTTCGGCGTCGATGAAGTCCTGGATGTCGCCGTCCAGGACGCCTTGAGTGTTGGAGGTTGTGTGGCCGGTGCGGGAGTCCTTTACGCGCTGCTCGGGGTAGAGGAAGTAGCTGCGGACGGCGTTTCCGAAGGCGATCTGGCCTTTCTCGCTGTACATCTTGGAGATTTCGGAGTCGCGCTTGGACTGTTCGAGTTGGTAGAGTTTGGCGGCCAGCATGCTGCGGGCAGTGGCGCGGTTTTTGTGCTGGGAGCGTTCGCTCTGGCACGCGGCCACTACTCCGGTTGGAAGGTGGGTGAGCCGGACTGCCGACGAGGTCTTGTTGACGTGCTGGCCGCCCTTGCCGCCGGCACGGTAGGTGTCCTCGCGGATTTCCTTGTCCCAGTCGATTTCGATGGCGATGTCGTCCACTTCGGGCTGGACGTCTACGGACGCGAAGCTGGTTTCGCGCTTGCCCTGGCCGCTGAAGGGGGAGATGCGGACGAGGCGGTGGACGCCCATTTCGCACGAGAGGTAGCCGTAGGCGTAGGGGGCCTTAATGAGCAGGCTGCAGGATTGGATGCCCGCTTCTTCGCCGTCGCGCATGGAGACTTCTTCGACTTCGAATCCCTGGCGTTCGCAGTAGCGGAGGTACATGCGGAGCATCATCTGGGCCCAGTCGCAGGCGTCGGCGCCGCCGGCGCCGGCCTGGATGTTGAAGTAGCAGTTGCGGGTGTCGAAGGGGCCGGAGAGAAGCGTGAGCAGTTCGACGCGGTTGATTTCGGCTTCGAGGGTGGCGAGGCCGGTGTCGAGTTCGCTGCGGACGGAGGCGTCGTCGGACTCTGAAAGGAGCTCGAGCATGGCGTTGTAGTCGTCGGCGTGGCGGAGGATTTGCTGCACGGGATCGACGATGGATTTGATCGATTTCATCCGCGTGATGGTGCCCTTGGCCGCTTCGGGGTTGTCCCAGAAGTGCGGGGCGGTCATTTCCTGGTCGATGGCGGCGAGTGCTTCGAGCTTGGCAGGGAAGTCAAAGAGAGTCCCGGATGGCAATGATCCGGGCCGAAAGGTCCTTGAGGGTCGATGCAGGGTTGTCGTACGTGAGACTGGGCATTTTGAGGTCCTAGAAAACGTCACAGGGTATTTGCATCGTCCGCCCAGTATCGGATTTCGCTGTAAGCAACGACTCGGCTTTTTTCAAGACTGACGCGGCATAGTAGTGTGCGCCGCAGTTGTCGCAAATTCCAATCGGAACGTGCTCTAACACGACAATGCCCCGGTGGAGTGCGATCGGCTCCTGATCGACGATTCGTTCTCGGACGGTTCCGCTGCAATATTCACATGGAAAATCGTAGAGGCTCATGTTTTCTTTTCGTACACGGTAATGATCAGCAACGGGCCGACAAATCTTCCAACTACACCGATTTCAGTAGCCTGATCACATGCCTTGCCCACAACTTCGTATCGACGGCCACGGGGTTCGTCTTCGAATACTCTTTCTATTGTACCCGTTAGGACGGCAGACTCCACGTCCACTATGTCGAAGTGGTCATCGCGCATCTCAAACAAGGCGTGAGGGGTCATCACGTACGCCTGATTGAGCACAGCCTCGCGCATTCTTTCCAAGACCAGGAATTTTTGTTGTTCTCGCATAGGGGGATTGAAGGAACAATCACTCAACTCGGAGGATTCGTTCAATTACGATGTCTTCGGCGGGGAGGGATTCTTCGCCGGGGATGACGGTGCTGGGGATGCGGTCGGTGGCGGCGATGGCGTCGACGACGTCGGTGCCTTCGACCACGCGGCCGAAGACGGTGAAGCCCGCTTCGTCGAGAAAATCGTTGTCTTCGTCGAGGTTGATGAAGAATTGGACCGCACCGGAGCCTGAGCTGCCGCCGCGCAGGGCGAGAGCCACCGTGTACAACTCGCCGTTGCTGGCGCTGGTTTCGTTTTCCGGGGCGATGGCTTCATGCGTGGGATCGACCGCTACCAGGTCGTCGCCGACGCGGCGGAAACCGCCGCCTTGCAGGACGAATGGTTCGCACTCGCCGGTGGCCTGGTTTTCATTGCAGGCGTTGCGATGAAAGAGCAGCCCTTCGTAAAAGCCCTCGTCCACGTAGCGCAAGAAGTTCACCATATGGCGCGAGGTGTTCACTCCGTCGAGCTCGATGACGAAATCACCCAGGTTGGTTTCGACCCGGACACGCGGGGTGAGGTCGGGGACGGCGACGATGTCAAGGTTACGCGTGGCGGCGGACTGTTCGTCGCCGGGAAAGTTGACGGTGAGGCGGACGTTGATGGTTTCCCCCTGCGTTGCGGTGAGTGTGGTCGTTGCGGCCGCCGCGTTATCGAGCGTTGCAGCGCCTTCGACGATCTCCCAAAGGAAAGTCGCCGATTCGGTGTCTGAAGTTAGCTGCGCTTCGAGCGTCACCGGCTCACCAATGATGGCGAAAAGTGGCGACTCGACCGTCACTGCCGCGAGCACTTCGACGGTTGCGAAATCCGAGCCACGTAGTCCATCCGCGTCCGTGACCGTAACGCGAAAATCGTAGCGGCCAGGTTCGAGGAGCGTTGCAACACGAGCCTCTTCGGCGGTTGCGTTTTCCAGCGTTACGGGTGGGCCGCCGTTTTGATCCCAACGGTAAGTGAACGGCGCCTGGCCGCTTTCGACATTTGCGAGAAGGCTTGTAGCACCGCCCTCGAACGTCGTACCAGGATCAGCTTGCGCGGTTACTGCCAGGCTCTCCGTATTCCCTGGACCCATGGTGTCTGGGTCGCGGACATCGATGCAGGAGGCCGCCAAAAACAGTGCGCTTGATAAGGCGATTTTGTATCGGATCGGCGGTCTGATTGCTGCCAGCAGGATCATTGATCGTTTACCTCTTTGTTACTCATCTTTCCCATGCCAATTGCAACGATGATGACACTTGATGTTGGCGGTGAATCAGCAAGCGCATCCGCGTACCGAGAACCGCGTCTATGAACACCTGAAGAATTCCGCAGAATCAAGCTGTCGAAAAATGATTTTAACCAGGAAGTACACGAAGGGCACGAAGAAAAATACAAGTCTCAAATTATAGCCCATATTTTGCGATGATCTGGTCCTTCGATGTGCCGAGGATTTCGTATTTGCGGCCAACTTTGCTGAAGGCTTCGATGGCGCGGTCGATGTGGTGCGGCTCGTGGGCGGCGGAGAGCTGCACGCGGATGCGGGCGAGGCCCTTGGCGACGACGGGGTGATAGAAGCCGATCACGTAGATGCCCTCGGCGAATAGATCGCGGGCGATGTCCTGGCTGAGCTTGGCGTTGTAGAGCATGATGGGCACGATGGGGTGGATTCCGGGGCGGATGTCGAAGCCGGCCTGGGTCATGCCTTCGCGGAAATGGCGCGTGTTGGTTTCGAGTTTGTCGCGCAGGGCGGTTGATTCCGAAAGCAGGTCAAGAATCGCTAGCGATGCCTTTACGATCGTCGGGGCGACCGAGTTGCTGAACAAGTAGGGTCGGGAACGCTGCCGCAGTAGTTCGATGATTTCTTTTCGTCCGGTGGTGAAGCCGCCGGAGGCGCCGCCCAGCGCCTTGCCGAGCGTGGACGTGATCACGTCTACGCGGCCCATGACGCCGCAATGTTCCGCTGAGCCGCGGCCCGTCTTTCCCATGAATCCGGTGCAGTGGCAGTCGTCCACCATCACCAGGGCGTCGTACTCCTCGGCGAGGTCGCAAATGCGATCAAGCTTGGCCACGTCGCCATCCATGCTGAATGCGCCGTCGGTGGCGATCATGCGGAACCGGGCCGACTTGGCCTCAATGAGCTTGGCTTTCAAATCGTCCATGTCGTTGTGCGCGTAGATGGATCGCTTGGCTTTGCAGAGGCGGATGCCGTCAATGATGGAAGCATGGTTGAGGGAGTCGGTGAGCACTGCGTCCTGCTCGCCGAGGAGGGGTTCAAATAATCCACCGTTGGCATCGAAGCAGGCCGCATAAAGAATTGAGTCTTCGGTGCCGAGGAACTCGCTGATGCGGCGCTCCAACTGTTTGTGAATGTCCTGGGTCCCGCAAATAAAACGGACGCTGCTCAGGCCGAATCCATGCGATTCCAGGGCGTCGTGCGCGGCCGCAATTACCTTGGGATGCGATGACAGGCCCAAGTAGTTATTTGCGCAAAAGTTAATTACCTCGCGGGGGGGCGCGTTTTCCGGAAAGCGCACGCGGATGTCCGCACCCTGCGGCGTGAGAATTTGCCGCTCTTCCTTGTACAATCCGGCCTTGCGAATTGCTTCGAGCTCGGTCCGCAGGTGGTCGGCCATTTTTCCGTACATGATTGCCCAGCTTTCTGTCATTCGGGCGCCATGCCCAAGCCCAGCTTCATCGGGCGGCGGCATGCTTCCCGGGAAACATGGCGGCGCTGCGCTTTGCCATGGCACCCGGGGCCGGAACATGGCGGCGCTTCGCTTGATCTTGCCATCTGTTGGCCACTTCACCCCTTGATCCTAGACCTCGACCTCCTTTAGTCCTCCCTTATGCAGGGACACGGCGTTGGAGATCGAGACTGCTGCGTTGATCAAGCCGATGTGGGAATATGCCTGGGGATGATTTCCCAGCGAACGCCTGGTCTTGGGGCAGTATTCCTCAGGACACAATCCCGTGGGCCCGAACAGCGCCATGTATTGATTGAATAAGTCGGTGGCTTCGTCGAGCCGCCCGGTGAGTACCATTGACTCGATCAACCAGCAGGTGCAAATGTGAAACCCTCCTTCGCGACCCGGCAGTCCGTCCTCGTACAAGTATCGGTATACGGTGGGGCCGCGGCGCAGTGCCTTTTCCACCGCAATGACGGTGGCCTTGAATCGCGGATCATCGCCGGGGATGAGCCCGGACAATCCCACGTGCAGCAAGGCCGCATCAACCGAGGTGTCTTGGTAGGTGGTGGTGAAAGATTGAACCGACTCGTTCCAGCCGTGCGCCAGAATGTCCTGCGCAATCTCCTGGCGCAAGTTTGTCCACGCGGAGGGCTCGTCACCCTGATAGGACTGGGCCAGCTTGATGCCGCAATCGACGGCCATCCAGCACATCACCTTGGAATGGACGTGGTGCTGGCGGGGCCGGCGGATTTCCCAGATGCCGTGGTCCGGCTCGTGCCAGCGCATTCCCACGGCGCGGATGATCGCTTCGGTTAGCCGCCAATGTTCACCGGATAGTGCGGCCCCATTTTTCGCAAGCGTCTCCAGCAGTTCCATGATGGGTCCGAATACGTCGAGCTGTAGTTGTTGGGCGGCCGCATTGCCCACGCGGACCGGGCGGCTGCCGCGGTAGCCGGCCAGCTCGCCGATCTCGGCTTCCACGGCGACGTGACCGCCGGTCACGGTGTAAAGCGGGCGGAACCATTCGGGGTTTTCGTCGCGGTCCATCACGCCGAGGAGCCAGTCAAGCAAGCGAACACCGGGACCCGGTGTACCCAATTTGGCGAGAGCGGTGGCGGACATTGCGCCGTCGCGGAGCCAGCAATAGCGGTAATCCCAGTTGCGAACGCCGCCGACATGCTCGGGCAGGCTCATGGTGCCGGCCGCGGAGATGGCGCCAGTGGGTCCGTAGCAAAGCGACTTGAGAACCAACGCGCTGCGGCGGACCTGTTCCCCGGCTAGCGAGGGAACCCGAAGCTGATCGGCCCAGAGCGTCCAGAATCGATGGGTTTGGGCGCGGCGCTGGACTTCAGGAACGACTTGCTCCTGTGAGTTGAGCACGCCGAAGCGGAGTTCGAGGGTCAAGCTGCCTTGGAGTTCATGCTGGGCGACGGCCCGCTGGTGGGGACCTTCATCGACGATGCGCCACTTCACACCCGGGGCGCGGAGGACGATAGGGTCCAGCGTGCCTTCCACCTGCAAACCCTGAGCTAGAACCTTTAATCTGGTGGGTTCGCGGCCGAAGTCGAGGCGCGGCGAAAAATCGATGGTGACGGTTCCGGCTCCTTCGATGACGCGAACGAGATCGGTGCGGCCTGCTCGTTGGAAGGGCCTGCCTGCGGAACAGTCGAGGTAGTCGGTGACGGCGAACTTGGGCCATTCCGTTTTCAGCAGAAACGAATTGTCGACGTAGTATTGCTTGATGGGCGGTTCACCGTCGGCGGCCCGCACCTGGAAATAACCTGCGGTGTGCCCGCCGAGCAACTCCGCGAAGATGGCGGATGAATCGATGCGCGGAATGCACATCCAAACGACGCGTGCGTCGGGTGTGGTCAACGCGACGGTGCGCTGGTCGGACAAAATGGAATGCTCTTCAATGGGAACGGCCTGCGAGTTCTGCAGCCATTCTTCGCGGGCGTGGACGAGTTGGGCGAGAACCCTGGCGGCGTCGGTGCCGCCTTCGACGGTGAATTCGGCGCGGGTGGAGCCGTCGCCCACCTTGACCGAGACATCCGGTCCGCGCAGCACCGCGAAGGCATCTTCGTCGCTCTCATCATCACCGATAAAGATCGCGCCGGTGGCCCCCAATCGATGGCGCAGCGAAACCAGGGCCTTGCCCTTATCGGTGGGAACTACGCTAAGTTCGAGAACTTTTTTCCCCCGCTTGAGGTACACACCGGGCAGCATGGCGGGGCCGTTCAGCACGCGATCAATGGCTTTTTGCGCAGCTTCTTTGTCCGCTGTCCTATAATGGAAGGCCACGGCGGCGGGCTTCTCTTCGATTAGGAAGCCGGTGCCGGTGGAAGCGATGTCGATCAGCGTCGACTTGATTCGATCGCGTAGATCGATCTGCTGTTCGGACATCGTGCGAACGAAGTCAGGCTCGAACTCGCTCCCATGACTGCCAACGAGGTGTACATCATCGGCCGCCGAGGTAATCGCGGCCAGGTCGCGCAGCGCACGGCCGGAGATCACCGCCACGTGGGTGTGCGGCATGGCGCTGAGAGCGTGCAGTGCGACGAACGCCTCGCGTTTGGGTTTCGCCAGCTGCGGCGCATGCGCGATAGGCGAGAGGGTGCCGTCGAAATCGGTGGCCACCAAGAGCACCGG
>JBKJYI010000333.1:0-2773 GCA_046715855.1 Phycisphaerae bacterium | reverse complement strand
CCCGCGATTGCCTACCTCGACGTGATTCGGCGCGTGAAGGACGCCTTTCCGGAAATGCCCCTCGCAGCCTACCAAGTCAGCGGCGAATACAGCATGATCAAAGCCGCCGCCGCCAACGGCTGGCTCGACGAAAAAAAAGTCGTCCTCGAATCTCTCACCGCCATCAAGCGCGCCGGGGCCGACATGATCATCACCTACTTCGCCAAAGACGCCGCCCATTGGCTACGCGCCTGAATCAAATTACCAAATAACCATATTTTCAAATTACCAAATCTAAAAGCTCGCCCACTCCGGCCCCGCGACCCGGACCACGTCGTCATCAGTGGACAACGGTAATTCGTCATTCAATTCCGCAATGGTCCTTGCTAACTTCGGATGCACAACCTCCTCCGCGATCTCCGCCAGCGGCGCCAACACAAACCGTCGCTCGTGCAGCCTCGGATGCGGAATTGTCAGCGCCTGGCTTTCCAGCTCCATTTGGCCGTAAAGCAATAAGTCCAGATCAATGAGGCGACTCCCCCACTGCTCGCGGCGCGTCCTTCCCAGCGATCGTTCGATCTCCAACAAAACCTCCATCAGTTGCGCTGGATCCAACCGCGTCCGCACCCGAATCACAGAATTGAGATACTTCGCCTGCCCCGCCGGCCCACCCACCGGCGCCGTCTCAAACAACGGTGCAATGTCAGCGCTCAAATCCACGAAAATGCCTTCGTGCTCCGCCAAGAGCGCCACCGCGCGGCGCATTGACGCGAGCCGATCGCCCACGTTCGACCCCAGCCCAATGAACGCGATGACCCATTCGCTCATAAAACCGCTATTCGCCGTACCAGTAGATTCCACTAGAATCGAGCCGTCCAAAGTCCGAAGCGTCGCACCAATTCCAATATGCGTCGACTCCATTATGCAAGGAGTGTGCCTTGACCGAAATCGCCCCCATCCCCACCCCGCTCGTTCATGACATTCTCTGTATCGGCTGCGGCTACAACCTCCGCGGCCTAGAGCCCTCCGGCCGCTGCCCCGAATGCGGCCTGTCCGTCGCCGACTCCAATCGCGGGGACTTTCTGTTTTTTTCTGATCCTCAATGGCTTCGCAAGGTGCGATTCGGCGCGACACTTAAGCTCTGGAATCTGCTGATTGCAGGATTGGTTGGCGGCGGCGCCGGCTTGATCTCCGGTATTGGCGGAAGTGTGGGATGGGCGTTTTTCCTCGGAGCCGTGGCTGGCCTGTTCGGACTCTGGGCGACCCTTGCGATAACTACCCAGGAACCAAAGACATCATGCACGGAAGATCCGGTGACCCTACGCAAATTTATCCGCATTTGCGCTGTTGCCGCATTTTTAGGGACACTTATTGATCAATTGGAAGGCAGTCCTGTGATCCCCGGCTCAACTTTCTTTTGGGTTTTGCTTGGCTTGATTGTCATACTCGCGGGATTGGTAGTGCAGATTGGTGAATTAAAATACTTTCGTCGATTTGCATTGCGGGCGCCGGACCCTCAATTGGCTCGGTCTACACGCATTTTGATGTGGGGCCTCGGAATTACTTACGCTCTGAGCGGGGTGGGAGGAGCTGTGCTGGCGGTAGTCTTCATGGCCATAGGCGGTCCCGCAATGCCGAACACAACCACAACTCCAAGCGGTGTCACGACGACAGCCGGCGCGACAACAACAGTTGCAACGCCTGCAGGCAGTACAGTATTTGGAGGGTTTCATCAGACCGTATTCATAGCCGGCGCGTGTGTGCTTGGGCTTGCCTACTTTATCTTCGGGCTTTGGTATATCGTTTTGCTGTTTCGATATCGCAAGATGATTCACAATGCGACGATGATTGCACTGGGAAACGTACCCGGCGCAATAGCCGAAACAAAGCCGCCGCATCGAACCTTTCGGTTGACGCGGCGGGCTTAGGGTTTCGGCCAGCCGTGGCCTTTGGGGAGGAGGTATTGGAACGAAAAGGCAGTATCAATTCGTTCACCTTTTATACGCACTCGAAACCCGAAAGCCTATTTCAAGCCTGTAACGCCACGGCACTTCGTGACATCTTTGTGACGGCCAATCCCCACCGCACGGAGCGGGATCACCCCGCCTGCCGCGACAGCGTCTCCCACACCAGCGTTTTCAAATTGAACGCCGCATGAATCACAATCGGCACAATTAACTTTCCGGTCCGCACATACGCCGCCCCTAACAGGATGCCCAGGAAAAAAAGCGCAGGCAAAGCATGCGGCTGCGAAAAATGAACCAGCGCAAAAGCGGCCGCCGACAGCACGATCGCCAGCCCGGCCCGTTGGGTCGCGCCCAGCAAAAAATTCTGCAGCATTCCCCGGAAAAACATCTCCTCCGCTACCGGTGCGACCACGGCCGCGCCAACCCACAACGCCATCATTCTGAACCCGGTTAGTGCTTCCTCCTCCAAGGCTAGCAGCGTCGGATGCGATTCGAATTCGAAGCTTGGCAGGGCCCGCAGGATCAGCAACGCCGTCATGTCACGAATCAACGGACAAAGTCCTATCGCCACAACAGCGAGCGCCGCCGTCTCAATCCATACCGATTTTCGACTCGCCGAGTCGGCGGTTGGGTCTCCCCAGACAAACGTGCGAACTCCCCCCGGCACGCGCCGACTTGCCAGCGCCGCACAGGCAACCACGCCGCAAAGCTGCGCCCCATTGTTGACCACCAGACCGCTGAGGACCAAGTCTGTTGAGCCAACCATGAACTTCATCAGCCCCGAGAGAAAAATCGCCCCGGCCAGATAACCCAGCATCGCCAGCAGG
>JBKJYI010000332.1:0-3556 GCA_046715855.1 Phycisphaerae bacterium | reverse complement strand
CCCCAACTTCCTGGCCGGGGGTTCTTACAAACGATTTTCCCACGAGAAGCCAAACCTGGCCGGGCCCATTCCACAGACTCAGGGAAGCGCCAGCGGGGCGACCGGCGGCTCCAGTCCGTATGATGGTCCGCCGGTTCTCCCCTTTTTAGATAGGCAACAAGGCAACAAGGCAACGAGGCAACAAGGCAACGAGGCAGCAAGGCAACGAGGCAGCAAGGCAACGAGGCAGGTAAGGTAACGAGGCTGCCAGGCGAAATGGCTTTGTTCCGTCATCTTTTTTTTCATTGGTGAGCCCGAATCCGCTTTGGGGAGCTGGAAACGCGGTTTTCGTGAGGGACCAAGGCAACGAGGCAACAAGGCAATCGAAACCAAATAAAAAAGTCTTGCCAACAAATGGGTTCGATTGGAAATTTTCATCTTTGCACCTCTGAGATGCTTCGCTGCGCCCCGCATGACAGGCTCCGTGGCCGGACCTTCCGCCTTATCAACCAATAGAACATGATGGGCGCGCGCAGAATTCGTGGGGAACGCGGAAATCGTAAAAATACAATTATTCTCTTCGTGCCCCTCGACATGGTCGATCTCGACCTGGACGGCATTGTCAGCGAGCAAATTCCGAAAGATCTGGCCTATGGCGGGTTGGGCATGGGACGGATTAAGAACGTCGTGGAAATGGGCGCGTACGAACTACATTTCTGTAGCGACGAGTAAATTCAGCTGCGTTTGGATTATCAAGACTCCAATTGGTCTGCAAAGTAGCGGACGCTTCTTTATCCCGGCGCGCCGGGACGGCCCTGTTTCAGCCTGTCGAGTAACGACCACTGCTCACAGAGCAGTGGCACCGTGCGGCCCGTCGCTTGCGCTCTGGGTGCGGAATTGATCCACAGCACAGAGTCGGCAGAGGACGTGATTGTGTTGGGTCCGAAAAGTTGGTTTTTGGGCGTGGGAAGGGCCTTGGGAGGATGGGAAGAATCTTGACATGGTTTTACAGGGGGGCTATGCTCCTTGTTAGCGGAGGTTATGGGAACGGGCATGTGTAGCGCCGTTGGGCTTGCAACCTTGAGAATTCGAGGCGTTGCGGGCCTATAGTGGGTGACGGCGCGTGAACGCGGGGGAAAAGCGTTCGCACATAGGATGGGGGACCAACCAGGGGGGCGTCAGCGTCCCGACTTGATCCTTTCCTGTTCGTCGTAGCTCGGGTCTGCGTTGCGGGGTTCATCTGCATGCGGCCTGCGTGACATTTGACGGCGGTTTCCCTAATCACGTTGTCGTGCGTCGCTCGGGGCGACCTTCAGGGATAGGCATGAATAAGGCTTCGAGAATGTTTTTTGGAATCGGTCGTAAGGAAGGGTGAAACGACATGCGTAAGCAAACGCTATTGGGATTGCTGGGACTGCTGGGAATGTGTTGCTCGGCGATGGGCGCGGCTATTGCGGTGGACGATCGGCCCGTGGCGAGCGAGAAATCCTCGGTTTCGCGGGATTCGGAAGGCGACGTTCGTCTCGACGCGGACGTGGCTGTTGACGATGACGGCGCTCCCGGGGTTCCGAGCGACGTAACCCCGGTGCTGCTTGATGCGGACATGGTATTCAAGCACGTGGTGATGGGGGCCGACGGCAAGGTTTCGGAGGTGGCCGGAGATGGAGATGATGAGGGCGGGGTGGCCGGTCCGGGCGAGCGCCTTATTTACGAAAATATTCTTGGTATTCATTCGATCAATTTTCCAAGCAATCAGCCGGTATCGGACGACATTTCGACGACGGCTCCCGACGGCTGCAACCTGACGCGCTACAAATTCAAGGTTTTGGGAAAGGTTCTTCCGGGCGGGTTGAGCGGGGCTTACACGGTCACTTATGGCTTGTATACCAACTGCCCGCTTGCGGTGGGTACGTCCAATTCGGCGCGGGATTTGGTGAGGATTCCAGGCACCGAAGGCTTCTTCGAATTTCCGGATGATGCCCCGCGCACCATCGAGCATATCGTTTCGGCGCTTACGCCGGTCGCTCTGCCCAGCAACGTATACCTGGGCATTCGCTTCAACCGAGGGAATTGCGGCACGGTGGTTGGCGCTCCGGCGATGACGGGTTTTTCGGGCGACATCTGGGACTTCCCGGGCTTCCCGTGCAATGGTTTCTTGAATGGCTTTCCGGAGCATCCGCACGCGAGCTTCTGGCTGCAGATGTATGGGACGACGAACTGCTCCCCGGCCTTTGCGGGATATAAGTGTCAGAAGCCTTCGGGCGGACCGGCACTTATTGGCGCAAACATCCAGGGCGTCGATGATATCAAGCTCATTGTCAATAACTGCCAGATGGTGGGGTATGAGGTCGTCGTCAAAGGGGTTGGCTTTTATACATTTGATCTGCGGAGAGAATGCGACGGGTCGATCGTTCCGGGTTCGGAGAGAACCTTTCAAGTCAATGCCAGCACGACGCCGCAACTGCAGGTAGCTCGATTCACTTTCAATCCTCCTATCACGCTTACGACCGACGTCTTGTACCTCGCTTTTAAATGCAGTTCCAACAGCGCT
Organism: Phycisphaerae bacterium; assembly: GCA_046715855.1. GTDB lineage: Bacteria > Planctomycetota > Phycisphaerae > UBA1845 > UBA1845 > CAZAMB01. The sequence goes on along the minus strand of JBKJYI010000332.1, from coordinate 1,026 downwards.
GGGGCGGTGGTCGCGGGTATTCAACCGATCATCGGTGAGAATGAAGTGGATTATTTCACCATCGGGCTGGAGGGATGCGCGCCAGTCCTGAGTACCACAGGTGTCCACGGGGCAATCAACCTGGCCATTACCTGTGCGGGGAATCAGCCGATCGGAGCTTGTTGCGATCCGCACCTGACGGAGTGCAATGGTGGACCGGACTTGGGCAAGCGCTGCGTTTGCAATGCGATATGCCAAGGCGGGCTAGATAATGGCGCCTGCTGTGTCGTAGCCGCCGATTGCGATGCCCCCGGTGTCTGCCAGCCGGTTTGCGCAGCGGGTGGTACATGCGAAGCGGTTTGTCGGCAGACGACGAAATTGAACTGCCCGTTCCCGCCTCGGGGACAAGAGCAGCGCCCGCCCTGGAAGCTGGGGGCATTGTGCAACCCAGACCCGTTCCTGCCCGATGCCTGCGGCGTGGGGGCATGCTGTCATATGAGGCCGACTGCGGCCAATCCGAACGTCTTGGAGGAGGTCTGCGAAAATTATACAAAGAATCAATGTGCCGCGGTGGAGCCGCTGAGCAAGGCGCGCTTGTGGCAACTGGGCGAATATTGTGGAATCAACGCCCAAGACTGTCCGCGCAACGCCTGCCTGGCTCGCGACGGATCCTGCTATATTTCCCACACGCAAACGTGTCCTCCGGAGGATCCCAATTGCCGGGCCGGCTGCTCGGACCCGTTTTGCTGTGAAAAGGTGTGTGACACTCAAGGAACCACTGGCGCTTTCTGTTGTAACACGGCCTGGGACTCAGCTTGCGTGGCCTTGGCCGAAACGCACTGCACTCAAGGTCCACCCAACGATGAATGCCGCCCGGATAGCCGCGGGGAGGGAGGGGCGCTGGCCATTCCCGTTCCGGGCAGCAAGGCGACCAGCAATGTCAATGCGACGGAAAGCCCGATTGACTTTGGATTCTGCTGCAACAGTGGGGTTGGAGCGTGCATCGGGGGGGCTTCACCGGGCGAACCTTGCACGGCCCTTCAGGAT